>JBFLYY010000304.1:0-19660 GCA_040756495.1 Thermodesulfobacteriota bacterium
ACAGTAGCGGCTTTATTTTTTTGTTCATTTGTTTCGTCTCTCTTGCAATGTTATAATATATAAATGGCCATAATATATCTTTTGTGATGCTGTGCTGCATACGATGGCAACTTGCATAGCATATCGTATGCCAGAAGACGTGCTTTTTTGTTTTCGTATAATAACGAGATGTTATCGGTGTCGTTTGGTTGGTTGGTAACAATCTATGGTTGCATTACTCATACTCTGTGTTCTTCCTGTGGTCGCAGGAGTGCAATCAAGGGCGACTCCAGGCGGCAGCGCAGCATCGCGGAAATCCTGGGTATCGACCGGGTCTCCCTCTGGCGCAAACTCAAGAAGTACGGCCTGGAAGAGTAGCAATCCGCGAACACCGCGACGGCTGTTTTTTTTCTTGCCCCCTGCGACAATTTGCCACATTTGCAAAGTATTGTTGCCATGCTACTACGATGTAGCATACCGTGGAGAGGTTAACTGGTGAAGCTGGCCGGTTTTTTCGGCCTTTGGGGATGCCGCCCGACGGGCGGCTGAGAAGCAGCATCGTAACCAGGAGGGAAAAAATGCAAGAGAAGGAACAACAGTCGTGCAACCAGGAGCGGCGTAATCTGTTGAAGGGGGCGGGCAAGATCGCCGCCGGCGCTGCATTGGTCTCGGCAGGCGCCTTTACGCTGCCGCAGCTGGCCAAGGCCAAGGCGGCGGCGCAGCAGTGGCCCTGGCCCTATGAGAAGCTCGATCCGGCCAAGACGGCTGAGCTTTGCTACAACGAGTGGTACCGCGTGTTCTGCGGTTGCGCGGTCATCAACAGCGTCTTCAAGCAGCTGGCGGAGAAGGTGGGCGAACCCTACAGCTCTTTCCCGAGCGATGCCTTTGTCTATCTGGAAGGCGGCCATGTGGGCTGGGGCACCATCTGCGGTTCCCCTGCCGGCGCCGCCATGGTGGTGAACTGCATCGCCGGTCCCCGCATCGCCGGCAGCCCGGTTGGCCACCACATGACCGAGGACATCCTCCAGTGGTACTCCGAGGCATCCATGCCGGTCTTTACTCCGGCCAATCCGAAGATCACCGCCGAGCTGGTCAAGACCACCAGCGAATCTCCTCTCTGCCACGTCTCGGTTGGCAAGTGGATGAAGGCCGCGAACAAGCCCATCGGCAGCCCGGAGCGTAAGGACCGTTGCGCCCGCGTAGCGGCCAGCACCGCCTACAGGGTGGTCGAGATGCTCAATGCCTGGAAGGATGGCAAGTACGAGCCCAAGAGCACCCATGCCCCGGTGAAGGACTTCGGCATCACCGCCCAGATGAACTGCATGGAATGCCACGGCAACAACGTACCGACGCCGCCCATGGCCAAGAAGTAAGGGGCGTTTCCGCCCCGACGATGTGGGAGTGACAGCGGGCCGGCCCGGGGATTACCTGGCGCCGGCCCGTTTTTTTGGGCAGAGCCGGTGGCGCTTGTCCGCTGCGGAGGCGCGGAAAGGGGCGCCGTTGCCTCTCCCGACCGCTAGCCGCCGAGAAATCGCGCTGCCTTACGCCAGGGTGACGGCGTGGCCGGCGATTTTTTTCGAGGCGTACATGGCGGCATCCGCCTGTTTGACGAGGTGGGCGCCGTCCGTAAGCTCCGCGGAAGCGGCGGTGGCAATGCCGATGCTCAAGGTCACGCCGTTGTCACCCACCTCCTGGTCGAAGGTCTCGATCAGGCGGTGCGCCACCTCCCGGGCCGCCTCTGCCGAGCTGTGGGGCAGGATGATGCAGAACTCGTCGCCGCCGTAACGGGCAGCGATATCCTCGGCCCGCACCACCCGCCGGATCACCCTGGCGGTTCCCATGAGGATCTCGTCGCCCTGCTGGTGGCCAAAGGCGTCGTTGATCGCCTTGAAGCCATCGAGGTCGAAATAGATGAGCGAGAGCGTCTCTTCCGTGCGCTGCGTCCGGGCGACCTCCCGGCGGAGTTCCTCGTAGAAGCTGCGCTGGTTCAGGAGCTGGGTCAGGCCGTCCCTGCTCGCCTGTTCCGCCAGTTCCCGCGTGCGGGCGGCCACCGTCTCCTCCAGGCTGTCGGCATAGTCGCGCAACTCCCGCCGGCCGCGCTCCACCTCGTCCATCAGGCTGTGGATATAGGTGTCGAAGACCAGGGCGAGGTCGAAGAGCATGATCTTCTCCACCACCTCCAGCCGGGTGAGGCAGGAACCGCACTGCTGGTCGGGAGGGCGGAGGTGTTGGCGCAGCAGGCCTGCGAGGTTGCGGAACGAGGAGAGGTAGAGCTTGGGGGGCACCCCGATCCGTTTGTGCACCAGGCCGATGCGCAGGCGGGAATGGACGTACTCCATGCCGTAGTCGCCGTCGAAGAGGGTGAGGATGTAGCGGCACTGGTGCTTCTTGAGGCGGGCCAGGGTGTCGGCATCGCCGATCAGGGTGGCGATCTCCTCCACAGCCAGCTGGCGGTGGTAGAACTCCTCGACGATCCGCTCCGCCACCGGCGCCACCAGCGGCCTGAGGCTGCGCAGGATGGCGACCTCCTCGCCGCCGATGCCGAAGAGTTCGAGCCGTCGCCGGACCTCCCGTTCGGTCAGCCGCAGTTGTTCGGTGAGGGTGAGGTCGGTGGGGTGCATGGCGCCTTCTCCGTAAGCGAGGGCCGCGTCCTTCTACAGTCTCTTGCCGCTGGCCAGCAGGGTGGCGAACTGCGCGGCCGGCACCGGCGGACTGAAGATGTAGCCCTGGATCTCGGCGCAGTGCAGGCGGCGGAGAAAGTCGAGCTGGGGCTGTTCCTCGATGCCCTCCGCCACCACCGTGAGATCCATGGCCTCCGCCAGGGCGATGATGGAGGTGGTGATGGCCACTGAATCGGGATCGTCCGGCAGCCCCTTGATGAAGGAGCGGTCGATCTTGATGGTGTTGATCGGCAGCTTGCGCAGATAGTGGAGGGAGGAGTAGCCGGTGCCGAAGTCGTCGAGCGCCAGCTGCACGCCCAATTCGCGCAGTTCGTAGAGGTGGGCGAGGGCCTGTTCCTCGTTGTGCAGAATCGCCCCCTCGGTGATTTCCAGCTCCAGGCGGGCCGGGGGGAGCGCGGTCTCGTCGAGCAGCCGCCTGATGGCCGGCAGCAGATCCTCCTGCCGGAACTGGCGGGGCGAGAGGTTGACGGAGAGGCGCAGGTCGGGATGGCTGGCGAGCCACTCCCTGGTCGCCAGGCAGGCCTGCCGGAGCACCTGCAGGCCGATGGGAAGAATGAGCCCGGTTTCCTCGGCCAGGGGGATGAAATCGAGCGGCGAGATCAGGCCGCCCTCTGCGTTCTGCCAGCGGACCAGCGCCTCCATCCCGGCGATGCGGCCGGTGGCCACCGCCATCCGAGGCTGATAATAGACGAGGAATTCCCGGCGTTCCACTGCCTTGCGCAGGCGGTTTTCCAGGGAGAGGCGGTGGATCACCGAGGCGTTCATCGTGCTGGTGAAGAGCTGGTATTTGTTCTTGCCCTCCTCCTTGGCGCGGTACATGGCCAGTTCGGCGTTCTTGAGCAGGATCTCCGGCTCCTTGCCGTCGGCCGGGTAGTAGGTGATGCCGACGCTGATGGTGACGACCGGCTCGTACACCTTCAGGTCGAAGGGGGCGGCGAAGAGGTCGATGAGCCGGCGGGCGATTCCCACAGCCTCCCCTTCGTCGGTCACCCCTTCGGCCAGGATGGCGAAATCGTCGCCCCCCAGGCGGGCCAGGGTATGGTCGCTGCCCAGCGCCTCCTTGAGCCGGGCCGCCACCTGCTGCAGCAGCAGATCGCCCACGGTGTGGCCGAGGCTGTCGTTGATGTGCTTGAAGTTGTCGAGGTCGAGAACCAAGACCGCCACGTGGCCCCGGTCGCGGTGGGCATGGCCGACGGCCACCTGGAGGCGGTCGAGGAAGAGCAGGCGGTTGGGCAGCCCGGTGAGGGCGTCGTGGTAGGCCTGGAAGCGGAGCTGCTCCTCATAGCTCCGCACCTCGCTCATGTCGTGGAACACGGCCACGTGGCGGGTGATCTGCCCCAGTTCGTCGCGGATGGCGGTGATGGTGAGCCATTCCGGATAGACCTCGCCGTTTTTCTTGCGGTTCCAGATCTCTCCCTCCCAGCGGCCGGAGGCGAGGAGCGTACTCCACATCCCGCGGTAGAAGGCTTCGTCGTGGCGGTCCGATTTGAGGATGCTCGGCCGGTGGCCGATGACCTCCTCGGGCTGATAGCCGGTAATTTGGGTGAAGGCCTTGTTCACCGAGAGGATGGTGCCGTTGGCGTCGGTGACGGTGACCCCCTCGATGCTGCTGTCGAAGATCTGGGCGGCCAGGGCCAGCTGCTCCTCGCTCCGCTTGAAGAGGGTGATGTCCTGGATGGTGCCGAACATGCGGACCGGCTTGCCGGCGCCATCGAATTCCACATCCCCCTCTTCGTGCACCTCCCGCTGGCTGCCGTCGCGGCGTACGATCCGGTGGCTGACCGCGTATCGCTCCTGGCCGGCCAAGGCCTTTTGCACCGCCTCTTCCACGCGTTGCCGGTCGTCCGGGTGGACGAAGGAGAGGAATTTTTCGTAGGTGGTTCCCTCCTCTCCGGAAGCGAGGCCGAAGATGGGGAAGACCCCTTCCGACCAGAGCAGGCTTTCCTGGGGAATCCGCCAATCCCAGAAGCCGATCTGGGCGATGCGTTGGGTCTCGGCCAGTTGGGCCCGCTTGGTCTGCAGGCGCTCCATGAAGTGGTGGCGCTCGATGAGCAGGGCCAGGGCAGCGGCGGCGGTTTCCAGGCACAGCCGGATCTCGTCGCGGTATTCCTCGCCCGGCCGGCCGGCGATCATGAGAACGCCGAAGAGGTGCTCCCCCCGGAGAATGGGCAGGACGTAATGGCTGTGGTCGGCCAGTTCCGCATAATGGGTGTTGTGGCTGGCGTCCAGGCGGGGGGTGAAGATGAGCCGCCTTTCCCGAGCCGCGGTGCCGCAGAGGCACTGGCCGGGTTTCACCTCCCGGCAGATCTCCAGCATGACCGGCGTGAAGTGGCGCTGGGCCGCGAGCGTGAGCGGGGCGTCTCTGTCCGGCGGCGCGAGGAAGATGGCGACCTTGGCCTCCGGCGGGAGCCACGGGGCCTCGACGATATGGCCCAGGGCCAGGTCGAGCAACGCGGCCAGGTTCTGCTGCGCGGCAAAACCGAGGAGCAGAAGGCGTTCGCTGAGTTGCAGCCGGAAGAGCTGGCCGGGTGTGGGTGTTTCCTGTTCGTTGGCAACGCTCATGGCGATCCGCGTAGGGTGCGAAAAAAAAGTTCCGTTGGGTGATTGAATTTCAATATAGTAGATAACACGCGAGAAGGAAAACCTTATTCCCCGTTCGGAGCCCGCTCCGGCGCGGAAAGCCACCCATCCCTTCCATAAGGAGCCTGTCCATGAGCACTGCCACACCCTTCTGCTATACCGCCAACGAGTTGTTCGAGTGGATCAGCGGCCGGCCCGACTTCGTCGTGCTCGACGTCCGCAACGAAAAGGAGTTCGCCAACTGGTCCGTGGAGGGGCCGAGTTATTTCCCCTATCTCAACATCCCCTATTTTCACTTCATGGAGGATGTGCAGGGCAGCGTCGAGCGCATCCCCAAGGGGCAGAAGGTGCGGATCGTCTGCGCCAAGGAGGGGTCGGCCAAGTATGTGGCGGAACTCCTCTGCCAGAACGGCTTTGGCGACGTGGGCTATCTCCAGCAGGGCATCGTCGGCTGGGGCAACGCCCTGGTACCCAGGTTGGTGACCCCGCCGGACGCCCCCTATGCCCTCTATCAGTTCATCCGGCCAGGCAAGGCCTCGTGCAGCTACATGCTCGTCGCCAAGGGCGAGGCCATGGTCTTCGATCCCTCCCGCAACCTGGCTGCCTACCAAGCGTTGGCGAAGAAGCACAAGGCCAAGATCGTCCGTTCCTTCGAGACCCACCGCCAGGCGGACTATATCTCCGGCAGCCCGCAGTTCGGCGAGACCGGAGTCAAGGTGATGGTGAACTCCCTCGACTTCGAGGGCGCGGCCTTTGCCTTCGAGGCCGTGAAGGACGGCGACACCTTCACCTGCGGCAAGGGCGGCCCCAAGGTGCGCGCCATCCATACCCCGGGCCACACCATGGGCAGCACCTGCTACCTGGTGGACAAGCGCTACCTCCTGAGCGGCGACACCGTCTTCATCAACACCGCTGGCCGTCCCGATCTGGGCGGCAAGTGGCAGGAGTGGGCCCGGGAACTCTACCTCACCCTGATGCTGCGGTTGCGCGATCTCGGGGACAATGTCCTGGTGCTGCCCGGCCACTACACCGAGTGGAAGGAGGCGAACAGCGACCACATCTTCGTGGAGCGGATCGGCAGGCTGCGCGCGTCGGTGGTGGCCTTCCGGCTGGCCAACGAACTCAAGTTCGCCGAGTTCATTCAGGAGAACATGCGGCCGCAGCCCGGGGTCTATGCCGAGATCCGCCGGGTGAACGGCGGCTGGCTCAAGGTCTCGCCCGAGGAGGCGGACGTGATGGACCTCGGCAAGAACGAGTGCGGGGCGAGCAACTACGGCAAGGTGGGGGTGAGCGCCGAAAAGCTGCGGGCCGGCGCCTGAGGCGCGGCAGGCCGCAAAACGCGAAAAAGGGGCTGGTCACCGGGTGGCCAGCCCCTTTTTCGTGGGGCGTTGGCCGGCGGTCAGTGGAGCGGGGTCGGGGCGGTGCGGCGCTTCTCGGCGTGGCCCAGGGGCAGACCGCCGATTTCGAGCGAAATGGCGTCGAACTGGCAGGCCTTGTTCATGCAGGCGAGGCAGGAGATGCACTCCGGGTCGTCGGGCCGTTCGTTGAACTTTACCCCGGTGGGGCAGACGTGGTGGCAGGCCTTGCAGTTGGTGCAGCGGCTGGTGTCGAGCCGCAGGCGCAGGAGTTGCACCTTGGCGAAGAGGGCGTAGAAGGCGCCCAAGGGGCAGGTGGTCCGGCAGAAGGGGCGGCTCGCCACGACGGACCAGAGCACGAAGAAGGCGAGGATCATGAGCTTGTTGTAGAAGAGCAGGCCGATGGTGTTGCGGAGGTTGGGCTGGAGCCAGAGCATGGGCAGCCCGGCCTCCAGCGTGCCGGCCGGGCAGACGAACTTGCAGAACCAGGGGTGGCCGGTGCCGAATTCGTCCACGTAGAGGAGCGGCAGCAAGATCACGAAGAGGACGAGGAAGCCGTACTTGCCGTAGCGCAGCGCCCGCGGGATGCCGAACTTGCGGGTGGGCAGCTTGTGGAGCAGCTCCTGGACAAAGCCGAAGGGGCAGGCCCAGCCGCAGAGCATCCGGCCGAAGATGGTGCCCAGGACGCCCATGATGCCCACCACCGAGAGGCCGAAGTAGTATTGGCCATTCTCCAGGGCGAAGCGGAGGGAGGCCAGCAACTGCTGGAGGGAGCCGATGGCGCAGTAGCTGGTGGCTGCCGGGCAGGAGTAGCAGTTGAGCCCCGGCGCGCAGATCACCTTGAGCGGCCCCTGGTAGAGGGTGCGGGTGAAGGGGAAGCTCCAGGAGCCGTTGGTGACGAGGGCAACGACGATCTGGACCCATTTGCGCAGGAGTTCCATGGCTAGCCGATGCCTATGCAGCTCAGGCAGACCTGCCAGGCCTGTTCCAGCACGCGCTGGGGTTCGCCGGTGGCCACGCCGATCAGCCAGAGAACGAGGAAGAAGGTGATGCTGACGAGCGGCGCCTTGCGGACCGGCGGGCGGACGCGGTGGGCGGTGCGGGGGACCATCTGTTACCTCGTGACCAGGCGTTGCCGAACCGTGGCAACCTTGTCGCCGATGGCGACCTTTTTATCCCGTCGCTCGTCGAGGACGATCTGGGTGACGACCCGCTGGCAGCCTCGTGCGAAGGGGAGGGCGTGGAGATCGGCGGCAAGCGCCAGCAGCTCGGCGGCCTCACCTTCGATCAGGGTGCCCATGTCGCCCAGTTGGTGGGGGATGCCCTTGTCGGTCAGCAGCCGCTCGACCGCGGCGACATGGTCGCCGACACTGGCGGATGCGGTGCCGAGAGGGATGATGGTGATCTGCATGAGCGCCATGGCACTACCTCGTTGGCACCACCATAGCGCGTTTTGGCACGAGGGGCAAGGGCTGCGGGAAAAAAGGTCAGTCGATGTGGATGGCGTGGATCTGGGCGTTGAACTCGTCGTCGAGCTGGTCCGGGTTTTCCGAGTTGTAGTAGAGGATGTTCTTGAGATGGTAGAAGCTGTCGAGGTCGATCTCCCGGAAGTGGAGACCGAGCCCCCCCGGCTCCACCCGGGCCACCTCGCCCTTCATCTTGAGGCAGAGATTGCTGGTGGTGCCGGTGAGGCAGAGCACCAGGTCGCACCGTTCACCCACCGAGTGGCCGTGGACGCCCACCACGAACACCCCCTTGAGGCTCAGGTCGCGGGTGGCGCATTGTTCGTAGCGGGCCCCGGCGAAGGAGAGGGAAATGGTTGCCTGGAAGGCGACACGGCTGTTTTTACGGCGATTGGTCTTTGTCATGCTCCACCTCAGTGCTGTTATTGTAGCATAGAGTTTTGCGGCAATTCAAAGGGAATGATCGCCGTGACCGGCCGCCGCCGTGGATTCAGGAGGCCAGGAAATTGCGGTCCACCGCGGCGAGGAAGCCCTCGCGTTCGACCATGGGCAGAGGGTTGAGGATGGGCAGCAGCGATTCGTCGTCCATGAGGCCGACCCCGGCGATGTCGCCGTTGCGGCCCTTGGTGAAGCTGCGGAGCAGCCGGAGTTCCTCGCTGAGCCCGCGCACGAAGACCACCCCGTGCCACTGGCCGCAACTGACGACGAGCAGGAACCGGGCCTCGTCGTCGGGGATGGCGGGCAACCCCACCCCCTGGGGCGTCATCAGCGGCAGTTCCAGTTTTTTGAGCTTGCTGCTCCTGATGGCGGCCAGCGGACCGTGGAACTGGCGGGCGAGGCTGCCGAAAAAGGGGCTGAAATCCTTGAGCGGGATATGGCTTGTCTTGGTGTAGGCCTTGCGTTTCTTGAGCGAAAGGGTGGAAAGGAAGGAGAGGGCCTCCTCCTCGATGCCGAGGGTGAGTTCGCCGATGGTGATGACCCGGAAGGGGGTGCCCGGCGGCGGTGCGTAGATCTGGGGCGCCTTGGCCGGACGATCGGCCGGAGATGCCTGGCCGGCTGCCGCTCCGGTAGCGGCAGGTGTCGGCGACGCCTGGGTGGCGGCGGCCGGCGGGGCTTCCACGATGCCCTCGCCCTTCCTTTCCTTCTGCACCAGTTGCTTGAGCAGGGTGAACTGGGAGTAAACCCGTTTGAAGAGGGCCTCCTCCTGTTCCGGATTGAATTTGCCGTCCTCGTGGATGGAGACCACGTGGGCCATGGCCTCCTTGAGGAAGTCGATGCACTGCGGCGGCGCGTCGCCCTCCTGTTTCTTGACGTAGAGGAGGACGCTGTCCGCCATGGTGAGGATGGCGTGAACATGCTTGCGGTTCTTGAAGCGCTGCTTGAGGCAGGCAAAGGCCTGTTCCAGCGGCTCGATCCTTTTGGGCGGCAGACGCCAGTCCTGGGCCAGGATCTCGGCCTTGAGCTTCTGGAGCGATTCGTCGATGGAAAGGGTCACGGCTTGGCTCCGCAGGAGGAGTTCGGTTTCGGCAACCACGACCGTGGCGATGGTGGCCGGCAGGGCCACTCGCCATTTTTTGCAACAGGGGTTGGTGTACGCCGCCCAAATCAGGTATGATGGCGGCACGTCAGGCTACGGCCCGTTGCTGGTCCGGCGGCTACTATAGCAGGAAGGGGGAAGGGGATGCAAGATGATGCTGCGGTTTCGTCGGCAGCGCGGGCGAAAGAGGCCGGTGGGGCTACCGGCCCGCGGAGGTGGCGGGGATGAATGAGCCCGTGGTGGCCACGGCTGCCTTTGGCCTCGGCGCCATGGTCGGCAGTTTCCTCAATGTGGTGATCGCGCGGCTGCCCCACGAGGGCCAGTCCATCGTCTTCCCCGCCTCCCGCTGCCCGGCCTGCGGCACCGCGATCCGCTGGTACGACAATGTCCCGCTCCTGAGCTTTTTGCTCCTCCGCCGGCGCTGCCGGGCCTGCGGGGCGCCGATCTCCTGGCGCTACCCGGCGGTGGAACTCCTGATGGCCCTGCTTTCCCTGGCCCTCTTCGCCACCTTCGGCCCCTCCCCGGCCTTTGGCATCTATTTCCTCTACGGCGCCGCGCTGCTTGCCATCATCTTCATCGATGCCGAACACCAGATCATCCCGGACGCGATCAGTCTGCCCGGCATCGTGCTCGGCCTCGCGCTCTCGGCGGTCAACCCCCTTCTGAGCTGGCAGTCGTCGGCCATCGGCATCCTGGCCGGCGGCGGCACCTTCTACTGCATTGCCTGGGCCTATTATCTCATCACCAAACGGGAGGGGATGGGCGGGGGCGACATCAAGCTGCTCGCCATGATCGGCGCCTTCCAGGGCTGGCAGGCCCTGCCGTTCGTGATCTTCATCAGCTCGCTCCTGGGCACGGTGGTGGGGATCGGCGCCATGGTCAAGCAGCGGCAGGGGGGGCGCACGGTGATCCCCTACGGTCCCTTCCTCGCCATTGCGGCGCTTCTCTATCTCTTCTTCCGGCGGGAGATCCTTCTCTTCTTCCTCCGTTTTGTCCTCGGGCGGTGACGGCTCCATGCCGCTCCCGACCCTGTTCCCCTGACGTGGAGAAAGAAACGAGATGACCGGCAACCACTCCATGCCCCTTGATTATCCGCAGCTTCTCGACCATCTCAGCATCGGCGTGGCGGTGGTCGATCCGGAGCTGACCGTGCTCTTCTGGAACCGCTGGCTTGAGGAGCACAGCATGCTGGGCCGCGAGGAGATGGTCGGCCGGCCGATCCAGGAACTCTTCCGGCCCTATATGCGCAGGGAGTTCGTCGGCAAGGCCCACGAGGTGTTGCGGCGCGGCATGCCCGCCTTCTTCACCCACAAGGCGCACCAGTACATCTTCCCCTTTCCCACGGTCCGTTCCTTTCTCGACGAGGAGCTGATGCGGATGGAGCAGACCGTCATCCTCTCGCCGCTGCAGGACGAGGATGGCGAGGTGCAGCACATCCTGGTCTCGGTCTTCGACATCTCCGACTGGATCATCTACCAGCAGCAGGTGCTCGCCTCGAAGAAGGAGCTGGAGAAACTGAGCCTCATCGACGACCTCACTCAGATTCCCAATCGCCGCGCCATCATGGAGCAGGTGGAAAAACAGCTCCACATCCACAACCGCAAGCACCGCGAACTGGCCCTGGTCATTGTCGATCTCGACCATTTCAAGCAGGTGAACGACACCCACGGCCACCAGTGCGGGGACGAGGTGCTGCGCAAGGTCGCCTGGCTGCTTGCCGACAACCTCCGGGGCTATGACCTTCTGGGCCGCTACGGCGGCGAGGAGTTTTTGATTGTCCTGCCGGAAACCTCGCGGGATCAGGCGATCCAGGTCTGCGAGCGGCTGCGGCAGGCGGTGGCGAGCCACTCCTTTGCGGGGCGGGAGTCCTTCGGCATGACCATCAGCCTCGGCATTGCCTGGAAGGCGGCGGAGAGCAAGGGCAAGTTCGACCGCCTTTTCGCCAGCGCGGACCAGTGCCTTTACGAGGCCAAGGACAGCGGCCGCAACCGGGTGGTCTGCGCCGGCGAGGCGGACTAGCAGGCCGCGGGAAGGGCCGGCAATTCCGGCGCGATGCCAACGCGCCGGAATTGTGAGAACGTGGCGGATTCACTTCGGCACGTTCGTGACATCCTGTGGTGCCGAATTGTGCCGGCCCGAAAGGGCCAAGAAATTCGCGAGGTTGGCCAAAACGCCTTTGGCCAGCCGACAGTTGAAAAAGCCAGGGATGGTTTTTCAACGGACTGTTACAGCAGATTTGCCTTCTTGAGGTGGATCTGGAGAATGGCGATGGCGGCCGGGGTGATGCCCGAGATGCGGGCCGCCTGGCCCAGGGTGCGCGGCCGGATGCGGGAGAGTTTTTCCACCACCTCGCGGGAGAGGCCGGGCAGTCCCGCATAGGCCATCTCCTCGGGTAAGCGCACCTCTTCGAGTTTGCGGAAGCGGGCCACCTGCTCCTCCTGGCGGCTGATATACCCCTCGTACTTCACCTCCAGCTCCACCTCCTGGGCCACGTCCTCCGGCATGGTCACGTCGCGGCCGGCAAGGCCGCATACTGCGGCAAGCGTGAGTTCCGGCCGCCGCAGCAGTTCGGCCAGGCTCATGGTCTGCTTGAGGGGCACGCTGCCCAGGGTGGCGAGTTTCTCGTGCACCTCGGTCGATGGTTTGATGGTGGCCTGGCGCAGCATCTCGCGGCCAGCGGCGATGGCATCGCGGCGCTCCTGGAAGCGTTTGGAGGCACCATCGTCCACCAGCCCTAGATTCCTGCCGATCTCGGTGAGCCTCAGATCGGCGTTGTCTTCCCGCAGCAGGAGACGGTATTCGGCCCGCGAGGTGAAGAGGCGGTAGGGCTCCCTGGTCCCCTTGGTGACGAGGTCGTCGATCAATACCCCGGTGTAGGCCTGGGAGCGGTCGAGGATCAAGGGTTCCGCGCCGCGCACGGAGTGTACCGCGTTGATCCCGGCCATAAGCCCCTGGGCGCCCGCCTCCTCGTAGCCCGAGGTGCCGTTGATCTGGCCGGCGAGAAAGAGGCCCGGCAGCCGTTTCGTCTCAAGGCTGGGCAGAAGTTCCAGCGGATCGACGTAGTCGTATTCGATGGCATAGCCCGGCCGGATCACCCGGACGTTTTCCAGCCCCTTGATGCTGCGGAGCATGGCGTCCTGCACATCCACCGGCAGGCTGGTGGGCAGGCCGTTGGGGTAGACCTCCACCGTGTCGAGCCCTTCGGGTTCGAGGAAGATCTGGTGGCGCTCCTTGTCCGGGAAGCGCATGATCTTGTCCTCGATGGAAGGGCAGTAGCGGGCGCCCACCCCCTCGATGATCCCGGTGAACATGGGCGAGCGGTCGGTGCCGGCCCGGATGATGGCGTGGGTTTCGGCGTTGGTGTAGGTGATGTGGCAGGGCCGCTGGGGCAGCGGCGGCGTGCTGCCCACGTTGGCAAAGGAGAAGAGGTGGGGCGGGGTGTCGCTCGGCTGCGCCTCAAGCTCCGCATAATCGATGGTGGTGCCGTCCAGGCGCGGGGTGGTGCCGGTTTTCATGCGGCCCATGGCAAAGCCCAGTTCCCGCAGGTGTTCCGGGAGCCTGAGCGAGGGGGCGTCGCCCATGCGGCCGGCGGGAAAGCTCTTGAGGCCGATGTGGATGAGGCCGTTCAGAAAGGTGCCGGTGGCGATCACCACTGCCCGGCTGGCGAGTTCCTCGTCGAGGGAGGTGATGACCCCGGCCACGTGGCCGTTTTTGATGAGCAGCCGGTCCGCCACTGCCTGGCGGATTTCGAGGTTTGGCTGACGTTCGAGCACCGACTTCATCCGCAGCCGGTAGAGGAGGCGGTCTGCCTGGGCGCGGGAGGACCAGACCGCCGGCCCCTTGCTCGTATTGAGCCTCCGGAACTGGATGGCGGTGGCGTCGATGTTCTTCGCCATCTCGCCGCCCAGGGCGTCGATCTCCTTGACCAGATGGCCCTTGGCCAGGCCGCCGATGGCGGGGTTGCAGCTCATGGCGCCGATGGAGTCGGCGTTCATCACCAGCACCACGGTACGGCAGCCCATGCGGGCGCAGGCCAAAGCCGCCTCGCAGCCGGCATGTCCCGCGCCGATGACGATGACGTCGTAGCTGGCCGGTCCGCTCATCGCTCCCGCCGCCAATCCTGTTTGTGCCACCAGATCAGGGCCCACTGCGGCGCCACCCGACGCCGCAGCTCCCAGCCGCCTTGCGGATGGCGGCGCAGCCGCTCCTCCACGAATTCCGCGAGCCGTTCCGACTCCTGTGGCGTGAGGTCGTCCACCATCCAGGCGTGGGACTGGAGCGCCTCTGCCGGCGAGTCGTAGCGGCGGCCGGCCTCAAGGGTGATGAAGTCCACGTGGGCACGGATGCCCATGGTGTAGAGGAGATTCACCGTGTAGATGTAGTCCGGCCCGGGGGTGAAGGGGCGGCCGATGGCCGCGAAGAGGTCCGGGTCGAAGGGGCCGGCGCCGACCCGGTCCGTGATATAGACCGCCCTGGTGGCCCAGCAGTCGAGCTTGGTGAGCGCCCCCTCGAGATTGTCCACCGAGAGCGAGCGCGAGGCAATGGCCACGTCATGGGGGGCGATGTCGAGCGCCTCCCAGTCGTCTTCCCAGGCAGCCTGGATGGCGGCGAGGTTGGTGAGCCCGCGCTCTTCGGTCCGCTGCCTCAGTTCCGCGAGCATGGCGGCGGAGAAGTCGATGGCCGTCACCCGGCGCACCGTCTCGGCCAGGGGCAGGGAAAGGGTGCCCGGCCCGCAGCCGACGTCGAGCACGCTCCACTGCGGGGCGAGTTGGATCTTCTTCAGAAATTGCGCCACGTAGGGCGAATCGACGTTGCGGGCGGCGAAGCCGGAGGCCCGCTGGTCCCAGTCGCTCTTGCCCTTTTTCTTCCAGGACTTGGCGCGTCGCGCCTCCTGCCAGAGCTGGTTCCAGTCGATCTCCTCGTAGCGCATGGCCGTTTTCTCAGGCGCGAGGGGTGAGGCGGTTGACGATGACGGTGATCTCCCTGCCGTCGCTGCGCAGGGTGCGCTTGCTCACCGCCACCTCGAAGTGTTCTTCCGCCGCGATGAGGAACTTGGGCAGGCTTTTGCGCCGGACGTCGTGGGAGAGGTAGATCACGCCGCCGGGCTTGAGGTGGGCGCGGAAGATGGCGAGAAGCGGGGCGAAGAAGCTCTCGCGGAAGAGGATCTCGGCGCCGACGATGGTGTCGAACTGCGGCAGATCCCGGGGCGGCTCGAGCCAGTCGAGGAGGATGTGGCGGACCCGGTCCTCGACCCGGCTTGCGGCGGCGCTCACCTTCTGGAAGTTGAGGATGTATTGTTCGTAGTCGCTCAGGGTCACCTCATAGCCGGCCGCGGCGGCGGCGAGCCCCGGCGCGGCCATGCCGGCCCCCAGTTCGAGCAGGGTCTGGCCCGGCCTGGGCGGCAGGGAGGCCATGAGGTCGGCCAGGGCCAGGGAGGATTCCCAGAGCTTGACCCAGAAGGGGAAGTTCTCCACGTCCCTGAAGGGATCCTTGCCGGCCAAAAGCGGTTCCAGATCGGTTACCTGGAGGATTTCCAGCTGGTGGTCGCGCACGGCCAGGGGCGTGAAGGAGACCTTGTAGCGCTTCAGGATCTCGCGGTAGGTGCGGAAGGCCTTTTCCGGCAGTTCGGTGGGATCCATGGGACAACCTCCTGGGGCGACGCTAGGCCGTAAGCAGCAGGGCGACCACGACCAGGGCGCTCAGGGCGAAGCGGTAGTAGGCAAAGATGGCAAAGGAGCGCGCTTTGACGAAGCGCATGAGAAAGGCGATGAAGAGGTAGCCCGACACGGCCGCGGCGGCGAAGCCGGCGAGATAGAGGGGGGCCTGGTCGGTGAGCAGCCCCTGGCTGACGATCTTCGGGATCTCGTGTACCCCGGCGCCGAAGATGATGGGGGCGGAGAGGAGGAACGAGAAGCGCACCGCGGCCTGGCGGTCGAGATGGCGGAAGAGGCCGGCGGTGATGGTGACGCCGCTCCGCGAGACGCCGGGGATGATGGCCAGGGCCTGGGAGCAGCCGATGACGAGGGCGTCCTTGATGGTCAGGGTGGCAAAGGGGCGGCTGCGCCGGCCGTTGCGGTCGGCCAGGAGCAGAAAGATGCCGGCCAGCGAGAGACTCGCCGCCACCAGGGCCGGATGGCGCAGGGAGGTCTCCACTGCCTGTTCCAGGAGCAGGCCGGCCAGGGCGCCGGGGATGGTGGCCAGAACCAGGAACCAGAAAAGGGTGCGCCGCTCCTGGGCCGCCGCATCACGGCGCCCTGGCTGGAGCACGGCCGCGGCCATGGTGAGGAGATCTTCCCGGAAATAGATGACAATGGCGACCAGGGTGCCCAGATGGAGGGCCACGTCGAAGGCGAGCCCCGCCTCGGTGATGCCGAAGAAATGGTGGGCCAGGGCGAGATGGCCGGAACTCGAGATGGGCAGGAATTCGGTGGCGCCCTGGAGCACTCCCAGGAAGATGGCGTGGAAGAGGTTCATGGCGTGGGGGGTGCGTGTTGGTTCAGCGTCCGCACCGGACGGAAATAAAAAAAGAACCGCCCGGCTGGGCCGGACGGTTCTTCGGACTCAACAGCGTGGTCGAAGGAGATTAGCAACCCTCGATCTTCTTCTTGGCCTTTGCAGCGGCCTGGATCTTGTCGGCCTTGACGGTGACCTTGTCGCCAACCTTGGCAGCGCCGGTGGCCTTGACTTCCTTGCCGTCGTCGCACTTCACGGTAACGGCGTCGCCGGAAACGGCGGTTACGGTGCCGGTGCAGTCAGCCGCAAAGGAAGCTACTGCGGTGGTGGCAACAAAAGCCATAGCCAGGGCCAGCGATACGATTTTCTTGCTCATTGCCTTCTCTCCTTTAGAACAGTTGGTTAATCAACGACCAGGTGAACCATTCACCTTCGGTGCGGCGTAATCTGCGGTTGATATTACGCCATCTTCCCCTGATGTCAATATGAAAAAAGGAGATGTCAGGTGGGGTCGCGGCGCCCCGCTATTTCAGGATCTGGAGCAGATCGCGCTCCAGGGTTTCGTGGTCCACATAACCGTCGTAGCGCTTGCGGACGTTGCCCTCCCTGTCCACCAGAAAGGTGGTGGGGATGCCGAGGATGTTGCCGAAGTTCCTTGGGGTATCGTTGTCGGCGATGGCCACGGGGTAGTTGATGTTCATCTTCTGGGCGAACTTGGCCACCAGGGAGGAGCCGCCCTGGTCGGTGGAGAGGCCGATGACCGAGAAGCCCCTGGCGGCGTATTTGTTCTGCAGTTCGATGAGCGAGGGGATCTCCTTGCGGCAGGGCGGGCACCAGGTAGCCCAGAAATTGACCAGCAGGGCCTTGCCCTTGAACGCGTTGCTGTCGATGGCCTTGCCGTCGGTGACCGAGGGCAGGGCGAAACGCGGCATGGGCGTGGCGGCGTGGGCGGCGGTGGCGACCAGGGCCGAGGTCAGCAGCAGGAGGGCGCAGAGGCAGAGGTGGCGGATGTTCCGAGTCATGCAAGGCTCCTCGTGGCGGAGGTTGTCTTCCTGATGGCGTGCCCCGATGATAGCGGACGCGTCCGGGGCTGGTCCGATTATTACCCCCTTTCGCCGGAAAACAAAAGGGTAAAATGGGGCGGTGGCCGGTGGCCGCGCGCCCCATTTCGCCCCGAGGGAGGCTGGGGGATCAGGCGGCCATCTCGCCCTGGTGCAGGATTTCGCCGCGGGCGCTGATGACGATTTCGGTCACCGGCATGTGGCGACCGGCCTTTTCCTGGGCTCGGCGGATGATGCCCCGCATCTGGGCGCAGCAGGGCACCTCCATGATCGCCACGGTGATGCTCCTGAGCTGGGCGGTGGCGAAGATCTCGGCGAATTTCTGCACGTAGCTCTCGGTCTCGTCGAACTTGGGGCAGCCCATCATCACCACCCTGCCGGCCAGGAGGTCGCGGTGGAAGTGGGGGTAGGCGAGCGGCGTGCAGTCGGCGGCCACCAGCAGGTCGGCTCCCTTGAGGAAGGGTGCCGAGGCCGGCACCAGGCGGATCTGCACCGGCCAGTGGGAGAGCGCCGAGGCGCCGCCTCCCGTGGGAGGCATGACTCTCGCCTGATTGGCGGCCTGGCAGGGGGTGGCGGCCGGCTGGAAGACTTGCAGCCGCGAGGATGGGCAGCCGCAGGCCATGGAGGTCTCTTTCTCCTCCTTTTGGCGCAGCAGTTCCTCCACCGCGTCCTCGTCGAAGTCCTCGGCCTCGCGTTCCACGATGCGCAGCGCCCCGGTCGGGCAGCCGCGGAGGCAGGCGCCGAGGCCGTCGCAGTATTTTTCCGCCAGCAGCCTTGCCTTGCCGCCCACGATGGCGAGCGCCCCTTCGGCGCAGTCGGGCACGCACTGGCCGCAGCCGTTGCACAATGCCTCGTCGATTTCGATGATCTTGCGTTTTATTTTCATACCCAGCGGTTCCTCCTGTCGGTCCGGGTGCCGGTTACGGCCCGGTGAGCAGCACCTTGGCCGCCAGGGCGGCGCCGCTCTTGGTGAGAAAGGATTTGGCGATGATCTTCTTGAAGTGCTCCTGGTGCGCGGCCTTGTCCGGATGTTCCTCCTCCAGGTTGGTGATGAGGTCGGCGTCGTAGAGCACCTTGAAGTTGATGGTCTCCTCCGGCCGCGGCGTGTGGTGGTGGCCGATGATGTCGCACACCTCCTCGACGAGCGCGGGATCGGCGCCGAGGTTTTCGAGGATCCGCCGCGCCACCGGCGGCCCTTCCTGATGCTGGTAGCGGGCCGCGGTGCTGTTGAACTTGCGCTCCGCCTCCTTGATGCCGATGTCGTGCAGGTAGGCGGTGATGAGGGTGACGGCGGGGTTGCTCCCCTCGGCCTTGCCGATCTCCTCGGCATGGCGCGCCACCCGGCTGGCATGGCCGATGCGGCGGAAATCGTCGCCGAAGTAGCGCTTCATCTCGATGGCCACCCGATCCTTCAGGAGTTCCTTCTTCTTGGCCAGCAGCTCCGGCGGCAGAGTGCCCAGACACTGCTCGGCATAGGGGCAGTAGGCGGCGCAGCCGAAGTCGTTGCCGGGGTTGAGCATGCGGGTGCCGCAGTTGCCGCATTTGCGGCTGGCGTCATCCTTGAAAAACTCGACGTTGTGGCCGCACTTCGGGCACTGCGCCTCGAAGATGGCGCGGAAATCCCAGTAGCGGCTGTCCTGTCCGGGGCATTGCATGGTACTCTCCATTCGTCGAGCAGCTGTCAGCGTTCAGCGGTCAGCACTCGCTGGCGGCGGGGTGCTGATCGCTGATAGCTGATCGCTTCTTTTAGCCGAGGATCGCCTTCAGATCCTCGTCCGGGGTGGTGATCGGCTTGATGTTGAAGTTTTCCACCAGCACGTTGAGGACGTTCGGGGTGATGAAGGCCGGCAGGGAAGGCCCCAGCCGGATGTCCTTGATGCCAAGATAAAGCAGGGTCAGGAGAATCGCCACTGCCTTTTGCTCGTACCAGGAAAGAACCAGCGACAACGGCAGGTCGTTCACCCCGCAGTTGAAGGCCTTGGCCAGCGCCACCGCGATCTGGATCGCGGAATAGGCGTCGTTGCACTGGCCCACGTCGAGGAGGCGCGGGATGCCGCCGATGTCGCCGAGCTTCTTGTCGAAGAAGCGGAACTTGCCGCAGGCGAGCGTCAGCACCACGCAATCCTTGGGTACCTTTTCCACGAACTCGGTGTAGTAGTTGCGGCCGGGCTTGGCGCCGTCGCAGCCCGCCACCAGGAAGAAGTGGCGGATCGCCTTGTTCTTCACCGCCTCGATCACGGTTCCGGCCACCCCCATCACGGTGTTGCGGGCAAAGCCCACCATCACCGTGCCCTTGTCGGTGTCGGCGGCAAAGCCGGGCAGGGCCAGAGCCTTGTCGATGACCGGGGTGAAGTCCTTGTCGCCGATGTGGGTGACCCCCGGCCAGCCGACGAGGCCGGTGGTGAAGATGCTCTCCTTGTACACCTCCTGCGGCTTCTGGATGCAGTTGGTGGTCATGAGGATCGCGCCGGGGAATTCGGAGAATTCCTTGTGCTGATTCTGCCAGGCCGTGCCGTAGTGGCCGTAGAAGTGGGGGTACTTCTTCAGTTCC
>JBFLYY010000305.1:0-7822 GCA_040756495.1 Thermodesulfobacteriota bacterium
GCTTACAAACTGCCGAAGACTTGGTACACTTGACTTTGCCATGCTGGCCTCCTCTGATTGGGTAGGTTGAAAAGTGACACTCTTCAAGGCTACGATACTATCAGATGGCCAGCATGGTATTTCTTTTGGTTCGTTTTCTTTGGGCAAGCAAAGAAAATGAACGCGTATGAAGCGGGTGTTTTGTCTTCGATGCCTTGCCGACTCGCTGTGAGAATCGCATTGCTGCGGAGTATGCGCCTCTTTGAGGAGGGAGAGTAATGGATGTGGCCGATGCATTCCCCTTTGTGCACCAGGTGCCGTCGCCCTGCTACGTGAGCGACCGGGGCAAACTCGCCAAAAACCTCGCGCTGCTCGATCAGGTGCAGCAGCGCACCGGCTGCACCATCCTTCTGGCCTTGAAGGGCTTTGCCCAGTGGTCCCTCTTTGGCCAGATCAACCAGGTGCTCAGGGGCACCACCGCGAGTTCCCTCGACGAGGCGCGCCTCGGCTGCGAGGAGTTCGGCGGCGAGACCCACATCTTCTGCCCGGCCTACACCGAAAAGGAACTGCCCGAACTCCTCGGCTACGTGGACCACATGGTCTTCAATTCCTTTTCCCAGTGGACCCGCTTCCGGAATGAGGTGCTGGCCGCGCCGAAAAAAATCTCCTGCGGCATCCGGGTGAACCCGGAGTATTCCGAGGTGGGGGTCGATATCTACAACCCCTGCGGCAGGTATTCCCGCCTCGGCGTCACCCGGGCCGAGTTCCGGCCCGAACTGCTCGTCGGCCTGGAGGGGCTCCATTTCCATGCCCTCTGCGAACAGAACGCCGATGCCCTCCAGCACACCCTGGCCGCCTTTGAGGCGAAGTTTGGGGAATTCATCAGGGGGATGCGCTGGGTGAACTTCGGCGGGGGGCATCACATCACCCGGCCCGATTACGATGTGGACCTGCTCTGTGGCCTGATCGACGGCGTGCAGCAGCGCTACGGCGTGCCGGTCTATCTCGAACCTGGGGAGGCGATTGCCCTGAACATCGGGGTGCTGGTCTGCGAGGTGGTGGACCTGGTGCACAACGAGATGGCAATCGCCGTCCTCGACACCTCGGCCTCGGCCCACATGCCGGACGTGCTGGAGATGCCCTACCGGCCGCGCCTCGTCGGCGCCGGCCAGCCCGGCGAGTTTCCCCACACCTACCGCCTGGGCGGCCCCACCTGTCTGGCCGGCGACGTGATCGGCGACTACTCCTTTCCCCAGCCGCTCACCATCGGCCAGCGCCTCATCTTCTGCGACATGGCCCACTACACCATGGTGAAGAACACCACCTTCAACGGCGTGCGCCTGCCTTCCATCGCGGTCTACGACCCGGCCACGGGCACGACCGAGGTGGTGCGCAAGTTCGCCTACGAGGATTATCGGAATCGTCTTTCCTGAGAGGGGGCGGGAAGCCGCGATCCGTTCACGGCCGCACCGCCCGCACCACCCCTTCCTGCTGCTCGACGAAGCGGTAATCCACCCCGTCGCAGAGCGGATAGCTCTCCCAGTAGCCCGCCTCGCCCTCCTCCGCCTCTCTGCCCAGCCAGTGGCCGGTATGCAGCCGTTTGGGGCAGTTCGTCTGCCGGTTTCGCTCGCAAAGAAGCAGCAGATCGAGGAGTTCCTCCTTGGTGGGCAGCCGCCAGTCGGTGTAGCCGCCAAGTTTCAGATCCGCCACCTGTGCCTGTGCCTCGTTCCAGCCGGTGACCGCCGGGCCGGCCTCTTCCTGCCACATCAGGCCGCTTTTGCTTTCCCGGCAGATGCCGTTGCCGAACCGCATCAGGGCGGTGGTGCTTGGGGTGAGATGGCCGGCGGCGCAGCCGGCGAGCAGGGACAGTAAGGGCAGCAGAGGCAGGACGCGGCGAGGGTTCATGGGCTTTTCTCCCTGGGCTCGTTTCCCGAGGTGGTTTGTTCCTCTATTGTCGCAGGCGGCGGGATTGCTGGCAACTCTTTGTGTGTGTTGGGGGATAAAAAAGGCCGGCAAGTAAGCCGGCCTTTGCAGGAGAGCGGATTGGGGCAGGAGGCCCGTTATTGCCATTGCGGCGGTGGGCGTCTGGCGAGCCTCCCCGGCGGTCGCTGCCGCCCGACTCTGCCGTGCCGGCGTTCAGATCGCCTCGTTGTCCCGTTCGCCGGTGCGGATGCGAATGACCTCGTCCACCGTGAGGACAAAGATTTTGCCGTCGCCGATCTTGCCGGTGTTGGCCGCCTGGCGGATGGTCTCCACCACCCGGCTGGCCCGTTCCGTTTCCACCACCACCTCGAGTTTGAGCTTGGGGATGAAATCCACGATGTACTCGGCCCCGCGGTAGATCTCCTTGTGCCCCTTCTGGCGGCCGTAGCCCTTCACCTCGCTCACGGTCATGCCCTTGACGCCGATGGCATCGAGCGCTTCCTTGACCTCGTCGAGCTTGGCCGGCTTGATGATCGCCTCGATTTTCTTCATCGCGCCTTCCTCCTGTTAGCGGTCGGAATGGACCAGGCCGTAGCCGGATTCGCCGTGGAGCGACTGGTCGAGTCCCACCATCTCGCCCTGTTCGTCGATGCGGAAGCCCACGCTCTTTTCCACCACCAGGCAGATGACGATGGTGGCCACCGCGGCCAGGGCAATGGTGACCCCCATGCCGAGGAGCTGGATCTGCAACTGGTCGATGGCGGTCCAGGCGCGGCCCGCCGCGGCCGAGGCCTTGGCCATCCAGGAATCGCGGATGAAGAAGGAGAGGAGCAGGACGCCCAGGCCGCTGCCCACGCCATGGATGCCGAAGCAGTCGAGGGAGTCGTCGTAGCCGAGTTTGAGTTTCAGTTGCAGGGCGTAATAGCAGACGAGCGAAGAGAGGGCACCCAGGATGAGGGCGCCGCTCGGCTGCACCACGCCGGCCGCCGGGGTGATGACCACGAGTCCCGCCAGGATGCCGGAGACAAAGCCCAATGAGGTGGCCTTCTTGAAGACCAGGGCCTCGATGATGAGCCAGGTGAGCGCGCCGCTCGCGGCCGAGACCTGGGTCATGGTGAGCGCCCGGGCGGTGTCGAGGCCGCTCTGCACGGTGGAGCCGGCGTTGAAGCCGAACCAGCCCACCCAGAGGAGGCCCGCGCCCATCATGGTCATGACCAGATTGTTGGGGTGCATGGCGATCTTCGGATAGCCGCGCCGGGGGCCGAGAAAGAGGGCGACCACCAGGGCGCTGACGCCGGCCGAGACGTGGATGACCAGGCCGCCGGCGAGATCGATCACCCCGCTGGCGCCGGCGTTGAAGAGCCAGCCGTCCGGGGCCCAGATCCAGTGGCAGAGCGGCACGTAGACCGCGAGGAACCAGAGGACGATGAAGAGACAGTAGCCGCGGAAATAGACGCGCTCCGCCAGCGCGCCGCTGATGAGGGCCGGGGTGATGATGGCGAACTTGCCCTGGAACATGGCGAGGATGTATTCGGGCACGCCGTTGGTGATGGTGTCGTCGATGCCGCGCAGCAGGAAGTAGTCGCTGTTCCAGCCGACGAGGCCGCCCGGGATCGATTGGCCGAAGGCAAGGGCGTAGCCGCAGACCGGCCACAGGACGCCGATCAGGGCCATGGCCACGAAGCTGTGCATCATGGTGCCGAGGACGTTCTTGGTCCGCACCAGGCCGCCGTAGAACATGGCGAGTCCGGGCACCATCAGGAGCACCAGGCCGGTGGAAATGAGCATCCAGGCGGTGGTGCCGGTATCGACGATGCCGTTTTCCGCGGCCCCTGCCAGGGTCGGCCAGCCGGTGGCCACGGTTGTGCCTAAAAGGAAGAGCAAGGCGCCTTTTCTGTTCATGGTTCTCCTCTCGATTTCTGTGGGTCTGGGTGGATCAGCGCCACTTTTTGCAAGAAACAAACCAGCGCGCCGGAAATGTGGAATGCCCTTGTTTCATGCGGTTTTTGCCGGATGAGGCGGCCTGGTCAGGGGGAAATCCCCTGGTTTTTGTTGACGAAAACGTGAGATTGAGGTCGTATTTTTACAAAATTGCACGTCTGTTTACGCTCCGGCCGCGAACGGCCGATAGCTATTCTTTAAGCGGTTGAAGGAACGAGCAAACTATGGCATGATCCAATAGATCGGAATTGTCCCGGATTGGGGCAGGACTGGCGAGCGGGAGGGAGAAGAGGGGCCATGGCACAGCTTTTTGCCGAGATCAGTGCGCGGATCCCGGCCAATAAATTCTATCCGCCGCGCTTTGCCGCGAGCCAGACCATCTTCCGGCCCCGCCTGGTCGAGTCCTGTCTGGCCAGCAAGGGGCGGAGCAAGAAGGTCTTCCTCATCGAGGGGCAGGCCGGCCAGGGCAAAACAACCCTGGCGGCCCAGTATCTCCAGCACACCAACGCCCCCTATGTCTGGTATCAGGTCGGGATCGAGGATCGCGACCCGGTGCTGCTCATTACCGCGCTGCTGGCGAGTCTGAAGCGGGCCCTGCCGGATTTCGCCGCGCCGCAGCTCGAAAAGATGCTGGCCGACGGCGAGGTGAGCATCCTCGAACTGCGCACCGCGGTGAACCTCCTGCTGGCCGATCTCGACCGCGCCCTCTCCGGCGACTTCTTCGTCGTCTTCGACGACTTCCATCTGCTGGACGGCTTTGCCCAGAGCCTCGCGGTGGTCGATTACGTGATCGAGACCTCGCCGCCCCACCTCCGCTTCATCCTCATCTCGCGCTGGGCCGTGCCGCTCCAGACCAGGATCGTCAAGTTCAGCCGCGATGCCCTCCAGCTCACCAACCACGACCTTGCCCTGTCGGAGGAGGAGGTCGCGCTCTTCCTGCGCAGCGCGGTGGATGAGCCGGTGCCGGCCAGCACCGTCCGGGCCCTGCAGCACGCCACCGACGGCTGGGTCATGGGGATCATCCTGGCCAGCCACGCCCTGGAGCGGGGCAACGGCATGGGCCGGTTGGCCGATGTCCGGGCCTCGGTCCACCAGGGGGAGATCCCGGCCTATTTCAAGGAGGAGATTTTTCTCCAGTTGCCCGAGGCCTTGCGCCTGCCGCTGCTCACCCTCTCGCTGCTCGACGAGATCCCCATCGCCCTCGCCCAGCAGCTCACCGGCGTGGCCACCATCGGCGCCCAGCTCGAAAAGCTGATGGAGCAGAATTACTTTGTCCGCAGCCTCAACGAGGAGAACACCCTCTTCAGCCTCCACCATCTCTTCCAGGAATTTCTCCAGGAACGCGCCATGGCCGAACTGGATGGCGCGGCCGTCGACGCCGTGCTCCATCAGGCCGCGACCTTCTGGGTGGAGCACAAGCGGCCGCAAAAGGCGATGCTCTACTTCCTGCGGGCCAGGGACTACGACGGCCTCGAACGGATTCTGGAGCAGGAGGGCATGGCGCTGATGGCCATGAACCGGCTGGTCACGCTCTCCGGCGTCCTGCAAGGCATTCCGGTCGAGGTCATCGCGAAGACCGGCTGGTTCTCCTACTTTTACGGGGTGATCACCGAGCTGGCCGCCCCGCGCACCTCGCTGCCCCATTTCGAGACGGCGC
The DNA here is from genome assembly GCA_040756495.1 of Thermodesulfobacteriota bacterium. Classification (GTDB taxonomy): domain Bacteria; phylum Desulfobacterota; class Desulfobulbia; order Desulfobulbales; family Desulfurivibrionaceae; genus JAJZRJ01. Next base: position 5,501 of record JBFLYY010000305.1, read on the forward strand.
GGATCAACTTCATCAGGGAGGAGGATCTGGTCGGCGAACTGCTGGCCATCGCCGAGATCATCAACTTCCACATGGCCTACGACGGCTCCTACAACCGCGGCATCGTCCACCTGCGGCGGGCGGAGGAGCTGTTCGAGCGCCATGCCGACCGGCTCGATACCTTCGGCAGAATCCTCGTGGCCCACGATCTCGCCTCGGGCTGCTGCTTCTTCGAGATGGACATGGCCAAGGCGAGCCACTACTCTGCTTACGCCCTGGAGCTGGCCCAGCGCAACGATCTCGACAACTTCGTCGGCCGCATCCGCATCATCCAGGGCTTCGAATACCTGCTCCAGGGCCGCTATCCCGAGTCGGTGGCCGTGGCCGACGAGGCCTATGCCCTCATCTACAGCCCGCGGGTCGATGTGGTGAGCCGGGCCGGGTTGCGCACCCTGCTCCTCGATCTGCTGGTCAAGACCGGCGAGTTCGACGCCTTCGCGCGGCTGGAGCGGGAATCCTACGCCGCGCCGGAAGGGCGCTTCATCCCCGGCGCCATTACCCAGCCCCTGCTGCTCACCTGGAAGGCCGAGGTGGCCATGGCCAACGGCAACCTGGAGGAGGCGGAGAAGCTGCTCCAGCAGGGGCTGCAATCGGGTTTCTACGGCGAGACCCCTCACCTGCGCAGCCAGTTCCTCCATACCCTGGCCGCGGTGTACGGCCTCTCGCAACGCAAGGGCGAGGCGATCGATGCCATCGAGGGAGCGCGCCGCCTGCGGGCCGAGGTCGGCGGTCCCTATTATCTGCTGCTCAACGACCTGATGAGCGGCATCACCTACGTGCACCTCGGTCTGTACGAACAGGCGGAGGCCTATCTGGGCCGGACCATGGAAGGTGCGACCGCCCTGGGGATCGATTATTTCCGGGTCTGCGCCGCCCTCTTTGCCGCCTGTCTCCATCTGCGGACCAAACGGGCCAAGAAGGCGGGCAAGGCGTTGGCCGAGGGGCTCGCGCTCATGCGGCAGCATGGCTATGTCCATCTGCACGGCTGGCATCCGGAGGCCATGCGGGAACTCCTGGCCGCGGCGGTGGGGTGGGGGATCGAGCGGGAGTATGCCCGCAGCCTGGGCCGGGAGCGGTTGGGGATCGGGATCACCGACGAGGGCGAGACCTTCCCCTTGCTGCGCATCCGCGTTCTCGGCGGTTTTGAATTCGACTGCGCCGGCAGCGTCATGCAGGCCCAGAATCTCACTCCCGGCCAGCGGCAGCTGTTGACCATGCTCATCTGCGCTCCCAAGCAGCAGCTCCGCCAGGAACAGGTGCAGGCGGCGATGTGGCCGGAGAGTGAACCGGAAAAGGCGCGATCGAAGTTCGATTCCGCCCTTTCCCGTCTGCGGAAGACCATGGCCGAGGTGTTGGGCGAGGAGACGGTGCGGCGCTGTCTCGTGCTCCGGAAGGGGATTCTCGGCCTGGAGCATTGCTGGATCGATGGCCAGGAGTTTTTGCGATTGGCCAAGGTGGGGCGTGAGCAGGCGCGGGGAGGGCGGTGGTGGCAGGCCGGCGTGGCCTTCGAGAAGGCCCTGGCCCTGTGGCAGCGTTGCGAGATCGACACCTTTGCCGAGGGCGACTTGAGCGGGGAGTACTGCGTCACCCTGGCGCAGACCGCCACCGAAGTGGCGCGGCAGTGGAGCGGCAAGCTGCGGGAGATGGCAAGGGGGGCGGAGGCCGTGGCCATTCTCCGGCAGGCGCTGCTCCAGGATCCTGCCAACGATACCCTGGTCCGGGATCTTTATCGCCTCTATCTGGAAACCAAGGAGGGGCGCAAGGCCCAGGATTTGCTGAAGCAGTATGCCGAGTTGCTGCGCAAGGACGAGTTCGGCGAGGCCGAGATCGAAGAGTGCCTTGCGGAGATCCGGGAGGCGGTGACGCCAGGCGGCGAAGGCCGCAGGGGAATGTGGGAAGGCGCCGGGGCGGAGAGCGGTGTGAGATTTTTGTGAGAAGTGGCCGCGTAAAGTGGGAGCCTGAGGGGAAGGCTTTCAGATTGGGGAGGCGGCGATGCAGCGACATTTTGTGGTGCGTTTCAAACGGCACGGCGAGAAGAATCCCGAACTGCGCTGGTTGAGCCCGGAACCTGCGGAGCAGGTGGTGGTGATGGCGGAGAACATCCCCATGGCGGTGCGGCAGTTCTACCGGGAACATGGCCGGCGCGACGACGGCGGGCTCACCCTGCTGGAGATCTTCGAGCAAAAGGGAGGGGCCGAGCCGCCCAGCCCGCCGGAGGATTTTTTCCGCCGCGAATAGGCGCGGGCGTTTCCCGGGATAATAATAAAGCAAAAAGGCCGGTTC
>JBFLYY010000306.1:0-1560 GCA_040756495.1 Thermodesulfobacteriota bacterium
AATGTGGGGGCAGACAAGGACGCAAGAAACGAGTTTGTTCATATCAGCCGCCATAGGTTCTCGGCTTCGATCCGAAAAGCGATGATATTCGCAAAGAGAAGGAGGGGGCATGTGTAATTACGTGATCTGGAACGCCATATTCGGCGCGATGGATGAGTTGCGAGTGGCTCGCAGGATCAGAAGTTACACAACGCTGGCGTTCGCCGCGGTAACTGACGGCGTTGACGAATACCTTATCGGTTCAATGAATTCCGCAAGTGGACTGGTCGCCGCCAACTTCCGTCGGGCGATACCTGGAGTCGGTTATTTTTCTATCAGTTCCCGACCTACCATGGGGGTTGTGCAGGTCGTTCCAGAAGGTCCAATTGAACGGTCGGACAATCGGCATGCGGAAATGAATATCGTCTCTTTTCTGCTGGCGCAACATCTCACGCGCAACGAGGAGAACACCGTAGCGAATTTTTTCCTTGACGACTATTTGATTGAACTTCTTCCTAGTCAGGTTTTCTGCCCTGAATGCCAGTTGGCCCTTTGCCTCCTGTCGCGAGGGGGGGGGGCGGTTAATTTCGTCTATCAGCGACCTTATCATGACCCAAAAAGGGGAACCCACCCTTGTGATACGGGGAGTCAGCGACGACATGATCTCTCCCAGGTGGCAGCCGCCTTGGAAGACCTATTTTGATGACATCCCCGGTTCGAACTATTTTCGGCAGTTGTCCAAGGAAGACCAAAAGGCTTCCTACCTCATTGGGCAGGATGGCGGTCAGGCGGTGATCTACAGGTGGGATAAAGAGAGTGAGGAATGGGTCGTGGCAACGCGAATAGACACGGCTTGGCGCGACTAGGGGGGGGAGTATGGAGACCATCGAGAACATTTTAGAGGGAATAGCATCCTCCGGTTTCAACGATGCCGTAACCATGACCGTGGGCGGCAAACGGCTTGTCCTGCCCAAACCATCCCCGCTTCAGGAAAATCCCAAGGTGATGCGCTCCGAAGCCATCTTTCCGGATGGAGCGCCTGCGGTGACGGATTTTCTCACCGTGATTGAGAGTAATCCCCTGGCCAACCTGCCTCCACCGCTGAACGCATTGGGCGGCATTGCCCTGGATAAGATGTCGGTGGACTTTGACGGTTCGAACACCGCCTGTCGGGTTGCCTTTGAGTTCGCGTTTCCCGACTCAATCCGGATAGGGTTTCAGGAGGCCAAGATCACTGCAATCAGGCTGGCTGCGAGCATCGATTTGCCCCTGGATCCACTCCGGACCGTGAACATGATCGCTGAGGTCTGTCGGAAATAGTGGACACCAAAATCCTCACGCTGCCCGCTGCTGTTCGTAATACTGTTTTTCAAAAGCTGCCGGAGAAAGATTGCCAAGCCGCTTCTGACACCGTTGCCGGTTGTAGAATATCTCGATGTACTCCCTGATCTCCCGCATGGCCTCCGCCCTGGTGGCGTACTGTCTGTGATGCACCATCTCGTTCTTGAGCGTGCCCCAGAAGCTCTCCATCGGGGCATTGTCATAGCAGTTGCCCTTCCTGCTCATGGACGCCCGCATGCC
>JBFLYY010000306.1:1660-9826 GCA_040756495.1 Thermodesulfobacteriota bacterium
CACAACACCGGAATCGCATACTGGAGCCGCAACTCTTCGATCATCGCGTATCGCGCTCCGACTCCCTGGCGAAATACGCTGCTGCTTTTTTTAGAATGTCACGCTCCATCTTCACCCGGGCCAGCTCGCGACGCAGCCTTGCCAGATCAAGCTCCGCTTCGCTCAGCGGCTTTTGCTGCCGCCCTATCCCGGCAAGCTTTCCCGCCTTCATGGCCCGAACCCAGTTGGCGAGCGTTGATTTGGGCAGTGACAACCGACGAGCCGCGGCATCAACCGCCAGGCCGCCCTCGGTAACCAGCTTCACCGCCTCTTCACGAAACTCCTTCGTGTATCTCCCGTTGGGAACCCTCTCCATGGAACACCTCGTAGCTAATTATTTTCAACCATACTTTGGTGTCCATTTTTTTCAACCTACCTCGGGATCAATAGTGATGGCTTCCGCGCGCTTCTCTCGAATGTTCCTGAGGATGTGCCAGTCTTTTTTGTTAGATGTCTTGGGAGTTCCATAGAGGACGCCATACGTGAAGTCAAGTCGTGTGCGGTTCGCTTCACTGGACCACGTTTGGTAATGATTGAGAATCGCGTCAGCGAAATTTTCGCTCATTTCATCGTTCAAACAGCGCGGCCCACTCTTCAATGTCGCCAATCTCAACAGGGCGGGCTCTGTCTTCCGACCATCGAGGGCGGAGTTGCTGGTATGCATTTCGCTTGCAACGCATTCCCAACCGTACTCAGGGAGGGCGACTTCCTCCACCATGCGACCGGCCGACGTTTCCATTGAGGAAAACTGCTTCGCAGGAAGAATGTCGTTCTCGATTTCGCTGATCCGCGTGTAGCTTCTATTCCGCGCATGGATCAGCAAGACGTAAGGACTGGTGTTGAATTTCTGAAACCGGGCGTCGCCTTCCGGCAAGGAAGTGATGTGCGAATCAATCTTTCGCCGAAACCGGTTTTCCATCGCAAGCACGCGTTGACGGCTCTCATCTGAGCCATCGACTGCGGCAAGCTGTCGCAGGAGGTTCGCCTTGGAAAGACGCCTTCCAGTGGGACGAGGAAGGCCGTTGTGTCGGCGTGCCATCTTATCGAAGCCTCTTGATTTTCTTGACCGTCTTGGGCGCTCCATAGGCGGCGCCATTCATCTCGTCATCATTCCAAACGACAGCCTTACCGTCTTTGAACCATTGCCTTGTGCGGACGTGAGATTGAAGGTAGATGATCCGGGGCTCTGTCGGACATGGTTGCTTACGACTGCTGTCGATGTGCTGGGCACGGCGGAGATGGTCGGCGATTACACTTCCAGAAACCATACCCAAACGAGTCGGAACAGCATTGCCCACCTGGGTGTACTGTTCGGCAACCGTGCCACAGAATTCCCATTCGTCTGGGAACTCTTGAATTCTGGTGTATTCGCGGATCGACAGTGCTCGCGTTTCGACAGGGTGACAAAGCGCGGTACTGGCATGGTTTGGCATTGTTACTAGCGTTGGACATGGAAGATCAAACGTGAGTCGCCTCCACCAGCCAGAACGACCGCCCTTGGCATGCCACGCTTTCCCCATAGATTCCCGTTGTAAATCCTCGGGCAAACTTCTCCAGTTGGAGCCTGGTGGAACAAGGTCGAGATACTTCTTTTTTCTCGGGCTGAAATCGAGCACCGCAGGGTTGTCGTCCTTTAGGGTACCGATCACGTCCCCAATTGTCTTCCAAGGCAACAACCTCGCCTGTTCGAAAAGGCCACGTTGAATTTCATCTGAAAGGGCTGGGTCTTCCGGACCGTGCGTCGGAGGTGGGAAGTCAACCTGAAACCCAAGCCGGTTTCCTATGAACAGGGCGCGCTCGCGAATCTGTGGAGCCCCGTAGTTCACGGCGTTGACCTCGTAGATGTCCAGGTGATAACCGGCCCCGGAAAGGTTAGCTACGTCTCGTGCAAACAACCGGACAACGGAACCGGGCTGTTCATCCTCGTGGAGTGGAGGCCCGCCTTTTTCCGGTCGGTCTGCTATTGGGCGGTGTTTCAAAGCCGCCGAAAGCAGCCCGCGAACGTTCTCCATTAAGAAGAACTTGGGTTGAATGTGCTCAACAAAGCGCAAGAAATCCCACAGAAGGGTTCCACGAGGATCTTGTGTAGTGCCCCGCTTGCCCGCCGTACTAAACGACTGACATGGAGGGCCACCGATGATTACGTCGATATCTTCAGCGCGCAGACCGACGGTGTCAAGGACATCCTGTGGTGAAAGCTGAGAGATATCAGCCTCTATGACCTTAAGGTGTTTTGGAAGCCGCCCCTTGCGTTGGTTAAGCCTTATCGTGTTGCAGAAGGTTGGCACTTTTTCGACACAGGCCACGATCTCGAAATGCCCAGTCGATTCGATGCCCAGGTCGAGGCCCATCCCACCCGAAAAGAGAGAGAGCACCTTGAATTTTCGTGTGTTGCTTGTCGTCACGACTCTTGTCTCGGTACGGTGATGCTGGATTGTCGCATATGGCCCTGTGGTGTTGCTTCCCATTAATATCAACTGGTTTTCCGCTTTTTGACCGGACCCGTTTCAGATGAACGGTTGCCTTCACACTCACTGCTTTTTCCCATGTGCCTCTAAGGTTTCGAGGAAGGGGCCGAAAAGATCCTGGTAGTCGCGCAGTCCCTTCTTGAGGATGGTGGGCATCTGCGCCACCTCGCGGTCGTTCACCACCAGGTTGGCACTGAAAGAGAGGGCCTCGAGGTCGTAGAGGGTGTGGAACTCGGGGCCGAGAAGGGCGTAGTAGATGGTACGGCGGCTGGCCATGGGCATCTCGCACATGTGGCGGTGGAAGGCGGATTCCTTGAGGGTGCCGCCCTCAAAGGCGGAGTGGAGCACCACTGCGGCAAAGTTGACAAAGCGCATCCGCTCCATGGCCTGCTCGGCCGATTCGGGGAATTCCGGCTGATAGCCCAAGGCGCTGAAGGCCTCGGCCACGGTGGCGCGGGCCGGGGCGTCGGCCATGAGGATCATCACCAGCGGCACATCCTTGACCACCTCCTGCGTCGTGTACTCGCCTGCGGCAAGCCAGCCCACATCGGGCGGCTTTGGGGCGGCGGGCGGCGCCTTCACCGGCTGGGGGGCCTTTTTGGCCTCCTCGACCATTCTTTCCACCGGCTTGTCCTCGCTGCCCGTGTGCTCGGCGTAGAGGACGTTGTTCATCACCCCGCCCTCGGCCGCGCTGCCGTCCCGGTGCAGATGGATCGCCTGCTTGCAGAAGGGGCAGCCGATCTTCAGGGTCTTGCCCTCAGCCAAGGCCTCCAGCGCCTTCTGCACCTTCTCCTGCTGGGCCTCGTTGAGGTTCAAATCTTTCTGGCAATGGGGGCACTGGGAGAGCATCGTCTTCCTCCGTTGAACGGACAATGGGACAGTGGCGCCGAAAACCTTAATAGCCTTTGCGCTTGCGCGGATCTTCCTGTTCTTCCATGCCCAGGCCGGTGATCTGGGTGGTCTCCTCGCCGCGGGAGGCCTTGATCCGGTCAAGACCGCGGCTGATCATGGTCTTGCGGGTGCAGTAGCCAAGGGCCGTCTCCTCGGTGATGATCCCCTGCTCGAAGAGATCGAGGATGTGCTGGTCGAAGGTCTGCCAGCCCAGGGCCTTGGAGTCGGCAATGGCGTCGTAGTAGGTCTTGTCCTCGGACTCGCCGTTCATGATGAGTTCGCGGATGCGCAGGTTCATGCCCATGATCTCGAAGGCCGCCACCCGGCCGCCGCCGACCTTGGGCAGCAACCGCTGGCAGACGACCCAGCGGATCGTATCCACCAGGCGGTTTCTGATCTGCGCCTGCTCCTCCTGCTCGAACATGCCGAGGATGCGGTTGATGGTCTGGCCCGCATCCACGGTGTGGAGGGTGGAGAGGACGAGGTGGCCGGTTTCCGCCGCGGACATGCCGATCTCCATGGTCTCGCGGTCGCGCATCTCGCCCACGAGGATGATCTTCGGCGCCTGGCGCAGCGCGGCTCTCAAGCCCGAAGCAAAGGCATCGAAGTCGTTGCCCAGTTCCCGCTGGTTGAAGGTCGCCTTGCGGTGGGGGTGGACGAACTCGATGGGGTCTTCGAGGGTCACGATGTGCTCGGCCCGCTCGTTGTTCAGTTTGTCGAGCAGGGCCGCGAGGCTGGTGGTCTTACCGGAGCCGGTGGCGCCGGTGACCAGGATGAAGCCGTTGCGCTCGCTGGTCATCTTGTTGAAGATGGGCGGCAGGTTCAATTGGCCGATGGTGGGGATCTTGGTGGGCAACTGCCGGAGCACGGTGGAGAGATTGCCCTTCTGGGAGAAGATGTTGACGCGGAAACGGGCCCGGTCCCCCAGCCAGTAGGAGAGGTCGCAGGAACCATGCTCCACGAGGTCGTTTAAGAGGCGCTGGTTGCCGCGGATGAGGTTCAGGGCCAGCACCTCGGTCTGGAACGGGGTGAGGGCCGCGACCTCGGGCTCCACCCGCACCGGCACGAGCTGGCCGCCGGTTTCCACCTGGAGCGGCCTGCCCACGGTGACGTTGAGATCGGAGACGTTGCCGTAGGTTTCGAGCATCGCCGAGATCCAGTAATCCACTTCCGGTTGCTTCATGGGAACCCCCTTGTCGCGCCGGCCGCCGTGGTCTCCGCGGCCCGGCCATCACCCAATCCTACCGAATTTTTCCCGCCCCTGACAACCCTTTCTTTTTGACGAGAAACACCAGTTCCGCCGGATGTTTGGCCGCCCCGGCCGCGCTCCGGGCGTATGGCCCGGCGCCCCAGAAGAGGTCGGCCCGGTCGCTGCCGACAATGGCCGAGCCACTATCCTGGTTCACCACGAAGCGGGAAAAGGGCTCCCAGCCGACGATCTCCCCTTGTTTGTTGACTCGCGGCTTGCGCGCCCGCAGCCAGCCAAGAACCCCGGGCGGAAAACAGTCCTGGTCGAGGGCGAGCGACCGGCCGCCGGTGAGCGGCACGCCGAAGCAGCCGAGCGGCCCGGCATCGTTGTTCTCGCCCCAGCGGAAGAAGACGTAGGATTCGTTCGTGTGGAGGATGCGGTCGCGCTCTGCGGCAGGCAGCTGGCTGAGGTACCGGACGATGCGGGGCATGTCCACCTCGGCCCGGCGCAGGGCGCCTTCCTCGATGAGCACCTTGCCGATGCTCCGGTAGGGGCGGCCGTTCTTGCCGGCGAACTGGACCCGGCGGATGGCGCCGTCCGGCAAGCGCACCTTGCCGGAACCCTGCACCTGGAGGATGAAGGGCGCCAGTGGATCGGAAAGATAGACCAGTTCCTGGCCAGCCAGCCGCTTGTCGTTCTCGATCTCCGCCCGGCTCCAGTAGGGCAGGAATTGGCCCTCCTGGTACCGTCCCCACTCCTTGCCGCCGGCCCCCTCGCGTTCGGCCAGATCCGCCGGCCGCCTATAGAGCGGATAGCGGTAGGCACCCTGCGGGGTGAGGCTTCCCTCGACCAGCGGCTCGAAATAGCCGGTGAGCAGGATCTTGCCCGGCCTTTCCCGGCTGCCCGCCCGGCAAACGGTGAAGCGCTCCGCCACCTCCTTCCGCAACGCCTCCGCCGTGCGGGCTCGGCGCGCCAACGCCTGAAACTCCCGGAGCGACTCCCTGAGCCAGGCCACGGTATATGTCTCGCCGCAGAGCCGATACTCCCGGCCGGCGGGCAGCTTGCCCAGGAGGCGCAAACTCTGGCCGACGGCCGCGTCGAGGCTCGCGAGATCGAGATCGTCCTGCATGGCCAGGACGGCGCCGGCCGGCAGCGGAGAGGTTTCACATGCCGATCTCCCTCCGCCGGCCAGGGCCGACGGCACGCAGCAGCACCAGAGGACGAGGAAAAAAAAGGATCCCCACCTGGTCGGCGGGCGGTATTCCGGGGCACGCAAGACAGACATGGTCAGACTATAGCAGGCACGACGGAAAAGTACACCCATTCCCGCGCGGCCGGTTGCCCACCCAACGAACAAATCACCCGCGCGCGCGCCACTTTTCCCTTGTGAGCCTCTTGGCGCGTATGCTACAAAGGGGGCGGAGGGATGCTTGTTTCCGGCTATTTGTGAGAAGGCGCATACACGTAATGTTCTCAGGGGATAACACCACCCAAGGCGGGTGTATGCCGTGATTTCAACAATTTGCTAGGAGAAGCAACATGAGCGCAGAAGAAACAAAGATCGAAAGCCTGATGCAGGAAAAGCGGCTGTTCAACCCTCCCGCCGAAGGCCAGGCCCAGGCCGCCGTGAAAAGCATGGCCGAATACGAGGCCCACTACAAACGCTCCATGGACGACCCGGAAGGCTTCTGGGCCGACCGCGCCACCGAGCTTCTGACCTGGGACAAGAAATGGTCCAAGGTGCTCGACGCCGACATGCACAAGCCGGAGATCAAGTGGTTTGTGGACGGCAAGCTGAACGTCTCCGCGAACTGCCTCGACCGCCACCTCGCCAATGGCCGGCGCAACAAGGCCGCCCTCATCTTTCAGGGCGAGCCGGAAAACGACGTCAGGGTCTATACCTACCAGATGCTGCACACCGAGGTGTGCCGCTTCGCCAACGTGCTCAAGAAAAAGGGCGTCAAAAAAGGCGACCGCGTTTCCATCTATCTGCCGATGATCCCGGAGCTGGCCATTGCCCTCCTGGCCTGCACCCGCATCGGCGCCATCCACAGCGTGGTCTTTGCCGGCTTTTCGGCCCAGAGTCTCAAAAGCCGCGTGCAGGACTGCGAGGCCAAGGTGCTCGTCACCTCGGACGCGGTGTTCCGCGCCGGCAAGACCATCCCGCTCAAGCCCAATGCCGACGAGGCCCTGAAGGAGTGCGACTCGGTCAAGCACTGCATCGTGGTGCAGCGCGCCGGCAACGCGGTGCCGATGCAGGAAGGCCGCGACACCTGGTGGCACGAGGAGATGGCCGCAGACGGCATCACCGCCGAATGCCCGCCGGAAAGCATGGATGCCGAGGATACCATGTTCATCCTCTACACCTCGGGCTCCACCGGCAAACCGAAGGGCGTGGTCCACACCACCGGCGGCTACCTGACCTACGCGGCCCATACCTGCCAATGGGTCTTCGACCTCAAGGACAACGACGTTTACTGGTGCACCGCCGACATCGGCTGGATCACCGGCCACACCTACATCCTCTACGGCCCGCTGGCCCTGGGCGCCACCTCGCTGATGTTCGAGGGCGTGCCCACCTTCCCCAAGCCGGACCGCTTCTGGCAGGTGTGCGAGAAGTTCAAGGTCAACATCTTCTACACCGCGCCCACGGTCATCCGTTCGCTCATGCGCGAAGGCAGCCAGTGGACCGCAAAGGCAGACCTCTCTTCCCTGCGCATCCTGGGTTCGGTGGGTGAGCCCATCAACCCCGAGGCGTGGATGTGGTATCACGAGAACATCGGCAAGAGCAGGCTGCCCATTGTCGATACCTGGTGGCAGACCGAGACCGGCGGCATCCTCATCTCCGCCCTGCCCTATGCCACCCCGCTCAAGCCCGGCTCCGCCACCCGGCCCCTGCCCGGCATCGACGCCACCATCCTCCGCGAGGATGGCAGCGAGGCCGGCCCCAACGAGGGCGGCCACCTGGTCATCCGCCGGCCGTGGCCCGGCATGCTGCGCGGCGTCTTCGGCGATCCGGCCCGCTACAAGAAGACCTACTTCTCCCGCTACGCCGGCATCTACGACCCGGAAGACGGCGCCAGGAAGGATGAGGACGGCTACTTCTGGGTCATGGGCCGCCTGGACGACGTGATCAACGTCTCCGGCCACCGCCTCGGTACCGCCGAGGTGGAATCCGCCCTGGTGGCCCATCCCGAGGTGGCCGAGGCCGCGGTGGTCGGCGCCCCGCACGAGATCAAGGGCCAGACCATCTACGCCTATGTGACCTTGAAGGCCGGCATCGGACCGAGCGACGAACTCCGCGCCGCGCTCAAGACCCACGTGCGCAAGGAGATCGGCCCCATCGCCACGCCGGAGTTCATCCAGTTCTCCGATGGCCTGCCCAAGACCAGGAGCGGCAAGATCATGCGCCGTATCCTCAGGAAGATCGCGGCCGGCGAGACCGAGGCCCACGACTTCGGCGACACCTCCACCCTGGCCGATCCGTCCGTAGTGGACTCCCTGGTGGCCGGCAGCAAGACGTTCGTCAAACGGTAACCACCCCGCCTGCATCGCTCACCAAAAAAGGCGCCGGGTCTC
>JBFLYY010000307.1:0-13130 GCA_040756495.1 Thermodesulfobacteriota bacterium
CCATGCGGGCGGCCGAGGCGGCCAAGAACACCTCGGCCCTCATCGAAGGCACGGTGCACAGAGTCGACACCGGCAGCACCTTGGTCAAGGAAACCAGCGAATCCTTCAATGTCGCCGCAGAGGCCACCAGCCGGATCGGCGCGATTATCTCGGAGATTGCCGGTGCCGCGGGTCAGCAGGCGGACGCCATCAGCCAGGTCACCAGGGCCATCCACGAGATAGATGTCGTGACCCAAAGCAACGCCACGGCTGCCGGGGAATCCTCCTATGCTGCAGAGGAATTGAACACCCAGGCGGCGATGATGAGAACATCGGTCGCCCAACTGCTGACATTGGTTGGCGGGGCTGGCGCCGCGACGCCACACGGCAGCAGGGCAGGGGAGCGGCGGCAGTGAGCCAGGCGCCGCAGGCCAGGATGGACCATGGTCCTTCCTTCTGTTCCGGAGACACCTTTCCTGTCTATCCCGGCGCCGCGGTCAGCCGTCTCGTCACCGTTTCTTCAGATATTTCGTCTCGATGTTCATGGGAATGAGCATGGCGCCCTCTGGGCGTTGCGGCACCGCGGCCTTTGTCGCGGCCGCGATCTCCTTGGCGTCGTCGGACTGGGCGGCAAATTCCGTGGCCTTCCGGTCGAAGAGGAGGATGTACTCCTTCATGGCCTCCAGGTCTTGCTTGCCCGAAAGGGGGCCATGGCCGGGGACGATCTTCTCCACGTCCATCGCCTTGATGGCATCGAGTTCCCTGGCCCAGCCGGGGATGTCTCCCTCGCCGAGGAAGGGGTGGTAGCCGGTGAAGAGGATGTCGCCGGCAAAGAGCACCTTCTTGTCGGCGAGATACACGAGGGTGTCGCCGTCGGTGTGGGAGTGGGGGGCATGGATCAGTTCGACCCGCTGGTCGCCAAGGTCGATAATCATCCGCTCGCCATAGGCCAGGGCGGGATAGGCCGGCACCGTGCCGCGCATCTCCGCCGGCGTGAGGCCGAAGTGGTCGATCTTCTTCAGGGTCTCCGCCGCGCTCTGCTCCATGGCCTTTTTGGCGTTCTCCTGGGCCACGATCACGGCGCCCGCTCTGGCGAACTCGCTGTTCCCGAAGACGTGGTCCAGGTGATAATGGGTGTTCACCACGTAGCGGATGGGCTTTCTGGAGAGGGCGCGGATGTCGCGGAGGAAGCGCCGCGCCTCTCGGGCCGAGATCATGGTGTCCACCACCACGATGCCGTCCCTGCCGACGATGATGCCCGCGTTGGCGCCAAAGCTGTTTTTGCCGGTGCCGTTTTTGGTGTCCACGTAGGCGTAGACGTTCTCCGCGATCCGCGTCAGTTTTTCCGCGGCCACGGCCTGGCCGGAAAGGGAGCAGAGCACAAGGGCCGAAAGCAACAGCCTGCCTGCAGTGGGGAAGAACTTTTTCATGGTATGCCTCATGGTTGGAGATAATGGGCGGCTGCCCTTACGATTTTTCCTTCGCGGTTGAACCGGAATACCTCCGCGGCCAGGCCGCGCACCCCGTTGTAGCAGAGGGTGATGCTGTCGGTGCCGACAAGGGTGGCGACCGGCTCGAAGCGGAGATCCGGAAACAGTTGCAGGGCCTTGGCCCAGTAGGCCCCCACGGCATCCTTGCCTTTCAGGGTTCCCGACGGCTCCCCGGCAATGGCGATGATCGCCGGGGACGACATGGCAAAGTCATCGGCGTAGTGCGACAGGATGCGGCCAAGGTCATGGCTGTTCCAGGCGTCGAGCCAGTCGGTCGCAAAACGGTCGGCAAAGGCCTTGTCGATCATACACACCTCGAATGCGTCCGTGGGCGGGTGCCGCTCCGTTTCAATCGCCTGCCGCGTCGGGGCGTTACGGCCCGGTCCGGAAGGTGCCCTTGATGACGTCGTTCATGTCCTGCGGCGCGGCAAGGGAGGGGCACAGGATCTCCCTCATCTCCTGGCGGAAGACCTCGTTGTCCCGCGGGGTATGCGTGCCGCGGACGATGGTCAGGCCGGGGTTGTGTTCCCGGATGATCTTTTCGTACTTGGCCAGAAAGGGGCAGAGCGCGGTCATGCAGTAGGAAAAATGCAGGGCGTCGAGCCGGTAGGCGGTCAGGGCGTTTGTCCTGCGCAGGATCTTTTCCGGCGCGGCAAGGGTGGGGCAGCCCGCGCAGTTGATGATGCCGATCAGTTCGAGTTTTTCGTCGTCCTGGTACCTGGCAAACAACCCTTTTCGTTTGCGCAGATCGCCGAGACAGACGACGGAGGCGCAGTTTGCCTCCTGGGTGCAGTTGGAACAGGTCAGTATTCCTATGCGTGCCATGGTGAATTCTCCGTAAGGCCGATGGGCGTGGTCAGGTTTGCGAGGCCTGCCAGGCGGCGATGGAGGGATAGCAAACCTCAAGGATGTTCCCCGACGGGTCGCGGAAGAGGATCGTCTCGCCGCCGCGCTGTTCCTTCGGCCCGGCCACGATCTCGAGACCAAGGGCGCGGACCTTTGCCACCACTGCCGGGAATTCGGTCCGGTCGCAGGAAAAGGCAAGATGCGCCATGGTGTGGACGCGGTAATCGTAGCCCGGCAGCTCCATGAGGCCGAGCACCGTTCCTCCCGCGCCGACGAAGGCCTGTTTCGGGGTCTCCCATTTCGCGATGACCGGAAAGCCGAACATCTCCTGGTAGAAGGCGATGCTGTGGTCCAGGTCGGTGACGTTCAGGCCGACATGGTCGAATTGTTTTTGAATCATGACAACCTCGTTTGTTTGCGCGGTTCCAGGGCGGCTGCGCCGGATCGGGCGGATTTGTCGCCGATCGCGCCGGGCGCCAGTGGTTTGAGGTAGATGTTGTACGGGACGCCGTGGATGGGCGGCGCGGCATGCATCTGTTCGAAGCCCAGGCTGGCATACAGGGCGAGGGCGACCTCCATGATCGGGCTGGTGTGCAGGGCGATGAACGCGGCGCCGTCGCGCCTGGCACGCCGGAGGCACTCGTTCGCGAGCGCGCGGCCGAGGCCCAGGCCGCGGGAGGCTGGCTCGACCACCAGCATCCGCAACACGGCCCACTCGGGGGCGAAGAAAGACGCCCTGGGCCTTCCCGGTGCGACATACGCCACCGCCCCGACAATTCTGCCGTCAAGGCTGGCCACAACGATCTCGGCCGATTCCGCCAGCGCGGCCATGCCGGAGATGCGGCGGGCAAATTCTTCCCAACCCGTATAGAGGCTGCGATACTGCTGGAAGGCGGCCAGCGCGACCCGATTTACCGCCTCGCCGTCGCTACCGGCAAAATCGCGCAGCTCAAGGCTCATCCCTGTTCCCTGCCCGGGCCCGACAGTTGCCACCAGAGGTCGGCGCGGCCTGTTGCGGGGCTAGGCCCCGGCAGCATAGCGTTCGATCCGTACCAGGGCGAAGTCGCCAAGTTTTTCGGTGGATACCTGCACGACGTAGGTCGTCGTCCTGCCGGCCTCCTTGACGGGCGGTCCGGCCGCGACGCCATGGTGCGGATTGGCCGTCGTGAAGGTATCGACGATGGCGTTCTTGATCGTGCAGATTTCGCAATGCACATCCTTTCCACAGCCTGCCTCGGTGAACGAATGGAGACAGTTGAACACCTGGCCGCCCCGCCTTCCATCTGTTGCGTCTGTTGCGATAGTAATGCGCCAGGGCCTGGAAAAGCAAGAGGAGATCAGCGGGGCGCCGTGGTCTGGGCCGCTGGGCAGGAATTGGTAGTGGCCTTCTTCCCGGGCCGGGGCTTTCTGCATGGCGCTTTTTCCCCTTGCCGCCCACTGTGTCTGCACGTGGCCGTTGGTCGCCAGGAACACAGCGAGGAGAAGACAGGGGATAAGGATTCGTTACCGCCCTTGCGGTTAAAAGGTGATGACCTTGTCGCTTTCCGCGATGAGCCGGTAGAGGTCGATCTGTTTCGCCCGCTGGTGGTACCCTGCCTCCACGCCGTGGAGGTCCATGAGCTTGCCTCAGGCGAGCAACACGCCCTCGGAGAGGGTGAAGAGCTTGGCCAGCTCGGTGAGCGGATACTGTTTCGAGTTGAGGGTGGCGTAGGTGACCGACGGACCATTCAGAAAGATGGTGACGTCGTCCATCTGCTCCAGCATCAGGTTGCCCATGCGGAAGGCGTTCCAGAGGATTTCCGGATTGTCGCTGCATGCCATCAGGGTGATTTTCATGGGTGATTCCCTCCAGACAGATGCGGCTGCGGGGAGAGTCTGCGTTTTTGCCACCATCCCGCCACCGTCAGCAGCAGAAAGACGACGTTCCCCTCTTCCCGCCGCGCCTCTTGCTCTCTATTCTTTGCCCCGGAGTACCGCCACCAGCGAGACCTCCTTGCTGCGGGCAAAATCCGCCGGGGCAACAAAGCCGCGCGGGTCGTGTTCGATGGTAATGCCGATGGATCTGTAACACTCGTAGGCATATTCCGAGCAGATGTACTCGCGGTCTGGTGCCAGGGCCTTCTTCCTTGTGAGGTACCCCAATCGGGCGGCCATGTCAATCGCCTGGCAGCCGGCGTCACTGCTGGCGCATGCAGCGGGAAACGAGGCGCGGCTCCCGCCCCGTCGTTGTTCCGGAACCCGGCGTTGGCGTGCTCCTGAGCGCGGGGATCTGTTACGGCTTCGTGGCGTTCGTCCGGTAGAAGCGCCATTCCTTGTCCACGATGAGCCGGGCGCCGCGCCGGAAGTTGAAGAAGGACCAGGCCCAGCGCATGGTCACGAAGACCCGGTTCTCGAAGCCGATCAGATAATAGATGTGGACCATGAGCCAGGTGAGCCAGGCGAGGAGGCCGTTGAACCGGAGACGGCCGATCTCGACGATCGCCTTGCTCCGGCCGATGGTGGCGAGCTGACCCTTGTCGAGGTAACGGAAGGGCTGGCGCGCCAGCCCCTTGACCTCGCGCAGGATGTTCCTGGCGATGGCGCGGCCTTCCTGGAGCGCCACCGGCGCCAGGCCCGGCAGCGGCGTCCCGCGGCCGTGGGCGAAATGGGCCTGGTCGCCGGCCACGAAGACTTCCGGGTGGTCCGGCAGGCTGAGGTCCGGCTCCGCCATGAGGCGGCCCAGCCGATCGGTCGGCACGCCGAGACTTTTTCCCAGTTCCGAGGCCCGGACCCCGGCGGCCCAGAGGATGGTGGAGGCCTCCAGCCGTTCCCGGCCGACCGTGACCCCGTCGCGATCCAGGCCGGTCACCGGGCTGGCGGTCCACACCTGGACCCCGAGCGCCTCGAGGTCGCGGGTCGCCTTGCCGGCCAGCCTCTCGCTGAAGGAGGGCAGGATGCGGGGCCCGGCCTCGATGAGGACGATGCGGGCGAGCCTGGGGTTGATGTTGCGGAAGTCCCGGGCCAGGGTGTGGCGGCTCATCTCGCCGATGGCGCCGGCCAGTTCCACGCCGGTGGGGCCGCCGCCGACGATGACGAAGGTAAGGTGGCGGCGCTGGTCGGCCGGGTCGGTGGAGCGCTCCGCTGCCTCGAAGGCATTGAGCACCCGTCGCCTGATCTCGGTGGCCTGTTCGATGGTCTTGAGCCCCGGTGCGAATTCCTCCCATTCCTCATGGCCGAAGTAGGCATGGCGGGCACCGCAGGCCAGCAGCAGATAATCGTAGGGCAGGGTGACGGTGCGGGCGCTGATGGTGCGGCCGGCGAGGTCAACGCCAATCACCTCGTCCTGCAAGATCGTGACGTTGCGGTAGCGCGCCAGGATGTGGCGGATGGGTGCCGCGATCTCCGCCGGACTCAGGGCGGCCATGGCCACCTGGTACAAGAGGGGCTGGAAGAGATGGTGGTTGCGGCGGTCGATGAGGGTCACCCGCACGCCTGACCGGTTGCCGAGTACCTTGGCGGCATTGAGCCCGGCAAAGCCGCCGCCGACGATGACCACGTGTTTCATGGCCGTTGCCCTCTCAGAACCCGGCCGAACCGGGGGTGCGGGGGAAGGGGATCACCTCGCGGATGTTGGCCATAGCGGTGACGAACTGGACGATCCGCTCGAAGCCGAGGCCGAAGCCCGCATGGGGCGCGGAGCCGAAGCGGCGCAGGTCGAGGTACCACTGGTAGTCGGCAAGGGGCAGCCCGGTTTCGGTGAGGCGGGCAAGGAGCACCTCGTAGCGCTCCTCGCGCTGGCTGCCGCCCACGATCTCGCCGATGCCGGGAAAGAGGATGTCCATGGCCGCCACGGTGCGGTTATCGTCGTTCTGCCGCATGTAGAAGGCCTTGATCGCCTTGGGGTAATCGGTGACCACCACCGGTTGCGCAAAGATCGTCTCGGTGAGAAAGCGCTCATGCTCCGACTGCAGATCGAGCCCCCACTCCACCGGAAATTCGAAGTCGTGGCCCGAAGCCTTGAGCCGCTCGATCGCCTCGCTGTAGGGCAGGCGGATAAAGGGCTTGGCCACCACGTTTTCAAGACGTGCGATAAGCCCCTTGTCGATGAACTGGGCAAAGAGGTCGAGATCCTCCCGGCATTCCGTGAGGGCGCAGGAGACCAGGTGTTTGAGCAGCCCCTCGGCCACGTCGATGTCGGCGGCGAGATCGCAGAAGGCCATCTCCGGCTCGATCATCCAGAATTCGGCCAAATGGCGGCTGGTGTTGGAGTTTTCGGCCCGGAAAGTGGGGCCGAAGGTGTAGACGTTGCCCAGGGCCAGGGCGTAGATCTCCGCCTCCAACTGGCCGCTCACCGTGAGGCTCGTGCGGCGGCCGAAGAAGTCCTGGCTGTAATCGACCCTGCCCTCTTTCTTGGGCGGCTGGTCGAGGTCGAAGGAGGTGACGGTGAACATCTCGCCCGCGCCCTCGCAGTCGGAGGTGGTGATGATGGGGGTGTGGATGTAGAAGAAACCGCGCTCCCTGAAGAAGTCGTGCACTGCCTGGGCGAGCCGGCTCCGCACCCGGGCCACGGCGCCGAGGCTGTTGGTGCGCGGCCTGAGATGGCTGATGGTGCGGAGGAACTCGAAGGAGTGGCGCTTCTTCTGCAGCGGGTAGCTCTCCGGATCGGCCCAGCCGTAAACCGTGACCTCGCTCGCCTTCAGTTCCACCGCCTGGCCCTTGGCCGGCGAGGGGGAGAGTTGGCCAACCACCCGCACCGCGCAGCCCGTGGCCAGGCGGGCGATCTCGGCCTCGTAGTTGGCGAGATTCGCCTCGGCAATGACCTGGAGGTTACCCAGGCAGGAGCCGTCGTTGATCTCGAGAAAGGAAAATCCCTTGGCGTCGCGGCGGGTGCGGACCCAGCCGTTGACCGTCACGGTCTCGCCCAGGGGTTGGCGGCGGAGAAGTTCGGCAATGCGGGATGAGGGCATGGTCTCTCGGAGGGGTAGAGTTTCACGGTTGCCTTTGCTCGCCTTCCACAGTAAGTAGGAGGAGATGGGTTTGGCAATACTTTTTTCCCTGCCAGCGACCGGCAAAGGAGACGTGATGGCCGAAGAACTCTCTCACCTCGATCCGAAGCAGTGCGCCCTCCTGGTGGTGGATCTCCAGGAGAACCTCATGAGGGTGATCCATGGTCAGGAAGAGGTGGCGAAGAACGCGGCCCTGCTCGTCCGCGCCGCCAAGGTGCTCGAGGTGCCGGTGATTGCCACCACCCAGTACGTGGCGCGGATCGGCCCCTTTGTGCCGGCGGTGGCCGAGGCACTGGGCGACCTGCCGGCGCTCGACAAGCTCGAGTTCGGCTGCTTCAACAACGAGGCGATCCGGGCGGCGGTGAAGAGGCTGCCGCCAACGGTGAACACCCTCGTGGTCTGCGGGGTGGAGACCCATATCTGCGTTTACCAGACCGCGCTCGGCGCGCTCAACGCCGGCTACCGGGTCTGGGTGGCGGCGGATGCCGTCTCTTCACGGGTGAAGAAGAACTACAAACTGGGGCTTGCGCGCTTGCGGGAGATCGGCGCCGTGGTCGGCACCAGCGAGATGATTATCTACGACTGGCTCGGCAAGGCAGGCACCCCGGAATTCAAGGCACTCTTGCCCTTTCTCAAGTAAGGGCGGGATTCTGCCCAATTGTCTCCCCGGCATGGTGGGCCGCAGCATTGCGAGACCGGTACCTGTTTCGTGCTCCTGGCACAGGAGGCGGTACCGCGTCATGCGTGCGTCCTGCGCACCAGGATTTCCTGTTCCGCCGCACCCCTCTCCGTGGGGCGTCCGGCCTCAAGGGTGAGCGCTCCTTTCCGGCACGCCTCCAGGCACAGGCCGCAGCCGCTGCACCGGGCCCAGGCGAACCGCAATTGCCTCCCCTCGTCGGTCCATAGGTTCCCGATCGCCCCGGTGGGGCACAGGCCGGCGCAGGCGCCGCAGAAATCGCAATCGGCGTTCACCCGCACCGTGAAGAAGAGTCGCAGAATGGCCAGGCGGTTGGCCTGGTCGCCAGCCTCGGTCAATGTCTGCCGGAGCAGGGCCAAGCGGACAGGTTGATGCTTGTGTGCCGTTTTTTCCCGAGGATCCGGCGCCGCCTGCAGGGTGGTGATGGCCTCGGTGGCGGTGTGGAGGGAAAGATCCCAGAAGGAACGGAAAAAGGCGCGCCTGCTCGCAGGCTTCGCCGCCGGGCCGGCTTCTCCCTCACCGAGAATCAGGTTGATGCGCGAGGTGAGGGTGTTGTTTCCCATCCTGCCGGCAAGGGCCTGGAGCCGCCGGGCCAGAAAATCCGGAACGGAGAAGGCCCGGCAGTCGCGGCACGGGAAGAGATGCAGGCGGAGACCTTTTTCGGACCGGGCAGCGAAAGCGGCCAGCCCCTCCTCCGAAAGGGCGCCCAGGCAGGGAAGGCAGATCTCCTCACCGGTGCGGATTCCCTTGTCGCAGCAAAAGGAGACGGCCTTGCCCGCGATGACTTTGGCCGGGGCCGCGGCCAAACGGGAGTCGGACCCGACCAGCGCCTCGACCGGGCAGACCGCGGTGCAGGCCAGACAGCCCAAACAACGCTTCGGGTCCAGGGAGATCCTTCCGGGTTCGAGACGAATGGCCTCAACCGGGCATTCCCTGGCGCAGCGGTCGCAGGAACTGCCCTGGAACCGGGTCCGCAGGCAACGCCGGGAGATGATCTCGAAGGCCGGCTGTTCACTGTTCCTGACCCGTTCGGCCAGGGTGTCGGCGAAACTCATGGACGCGCTGTGCCCAATTTCCCGATCCGGCCCTGTTCTGCGGCGATGAAGGCGATAAGGCACTCGCCCAGCGCCCGGTAAAAGGTCAGCTCGGCATGTTCTTGCATGGCCTTGCCCAGCCGGGGTGCCCAGTTGGCCAGAAGACCGTTGAAAAATCTGCGTTGGATGGCGGTGAGATCCGCCAGTTCCGCCTCGTCCGCAACTGCCCCGGCGATCCGTTGTTCCAGAAAACTCATGAATTCCAGTTCGATGGCGATGTGGTCCGGCGGGCCGTCGCTTTCCTGTCTGACCCCGACCTCGGCGTAAATCCTCTGCACCGCCATGGTCGAGTCCCCCATGAGCCGCCGTTCCTCTTCCTGGTAAACCGAGCCGTAGGGGAGCGCCGGAGCGCCGAAGGGTCCGAGGAACAGCGCGCTGTAATCGATCAGGAGTGCCTGCGGATCGTGTTCCTTGAGGTTCTGTTCCATGCGGCGACATGATTCCGCTGCCGGAATGGCCAGATCGTCCAGCAGGTCGGCCAGATTGGCGCACAGATTCTCTTCGAGAAACATCGCCGGCTCCGGCTCATAAAAACAGGCGGCGAGCAGCCGGTATGCGTCGCTTCTGGCCAGGCTGGCGTGCGCAGGGTGCGTGGTGGTCATGAAAACTCCTTGCAGGGCGGCGCCGGTTCCCGGTTCCGCCCATCTCGACTATACCCGTCAACTATATCCCAGAAGGGGCGGGACGCATGCGCATCCCGTCCCTGGTTCAGAGAGTGTCTCCCTTGCCCTGGCTATTTGGCCGCGCTGAAGCTGCGGATGTAATAGACATTGGGCCTGGTGCCCTTTTCGGGCTTGAGAACCGTGCCCTTGTACTTCTCGACCAGCTGGGCGACCTCGCTGTTCTTGTCGCTGATGTCGCCGAAGGTTCTGGCCTTGGCCGGACAGGCCACCACGCAGTTCGGCAGTTCGCCCTTCTTCACCCGGTGGTCGCAGAAGATGCACTTCTCAACGATGTTGCTGCGCCGCACATCCTGATAATCCGGATGGTCGTATCTGGTCCGATGAGGCGGGTTGTCGGTCCTGCCCGCCAGTTCCGCCGGCGACATGGTGCCGCCGGGGATCATCGCCGTCTTCTCCTCATAGAATGGCTCATAGGGCTTACCGTCCTCGTTGTAGCTGATCACGCTGGTCTCGGAGCCCTTGACCTCCATCTTGGAATAGGGGCATGCCTGCTGACAGGCGCGGCAGCCGATGCAGCGCTCGTCGTTGTGCATGGTAATCCCCTCCCTGGTCTTGTACATCGCCTTGGGGGTCACGGGACAGGCCTTGACACAGGGCGCGTTGGAGCAGTGATTGCAGAGCACCGGCCGGGCCACGAATCTGGTCTTGGGGAACCTGCCGCTGGTCTCGTACTGGAAGTCGGCCCAGTTGTGGGCCTGCCCGAAGTTTCTGCCGGCGGTGTTGTTCTCCGTTTTGCAGGCCAGGGCGCAGGCCCCGCAGCCGACGCACTTCTGAAGATCTATTACCATCGCATATTGCGTCATTTGTCAGTTCCTCCTCGGAATGCTTAGGCTTTTTGGATTTTGACGCCGGTGAAGCCGCCGTTTCTTGCCGTGGCGCCACTGAGCCGGTCGTAATCATCGGGCATGAGTTCGTTGTTGTTCCCGCCTCTGGGGATCGCCCTGGCATAGTCCTTTGCGGCAACCCGGCCGTAGGCCCAGTGCCCCTGGCCGTAGCATTTGGCGATGGTGCCGGGCCGCACCCCTTCCCACAGTTTCGCCTTGACCGTGATGCTGCCGGTGGTCGAACTGAGCTTGACCATGTCGCCGGTCTTGATGCCGAGCTTCTTGCCGTCCGCGGGGTTGATTTTCACCACGTCTTCCCAGCTCTCGTCGCCCACATCCACCTTCTTGAACTCATGGTACCAGACGCTGTTCTGGCTCCGGCCCTCACGGTTGAGCCGCGACTTGTAGTCGATGAAGGTAAAGGGGTATTCCTGTTGGCTGCCGTGCCGTTTGGGGGACTCGTAGTGCGGCACGAAGGCCAGTTCGCCCTGGGCTTCGTAGCCGCTGGACTTGAGGACGTCGTCCACCGTGGTCTTGTGCTTCTCGGCGTGCATGGTGAGGGCCTTCTTCAGGGTCTCGCCGTAGAACTCGAACTTCTTGGTCTCGGTCTTGAACTTGCCCCAGTTTTTCTTGTAGGCATAGGTTTCGGAGTTGTAGATGCCCTTCTTCTTGAAATTCTCCCAGCCGTAGATCTGATCGCCCTTCATCTTTTCCTTGCCGTCCCAGACCTTGTGGCTGGCGATTTTCGCGGCGATTTCGACGAACTCGGCGGCGCTGGCTGGTTTCTTCCCGGTTTCCGGATCTTCAAAGGAGGCATAGTAGTCAAAGAGATTGGCAAAACCCTTGGCCTTCAACTTCTCGGCCAGCAGCCACATCACCTCGGTCTCTTCGGCCTTGGCCTCTCCGTACGGCTTGATCACCGGCTGCTGGATGGACATGTGGCCGTGCAGGTTCGCCATGTTGGTGATGATGGAGAGCTTCTCCACCGGCGCGAAGGTGGCGGGCAGCACGATGTCGGCGAAGTGGGTCATCTCCGAGGCATTGGTGGTCATGTGGACAAAGAAGGGGATCTGGGACAATGCCTTTTCCCAGCGCTGGGCGCCGGTGGCGGAGAAGACGAAGTTGCTCCAGGTGCTGAGGAAGACCTTGATGGCCCCCGGATTCTTCAGCAGGCCGTTGGCCACGTTGTTGGTGACCACGTTCACCTTCAGGCTCTCGGTGACCTTGCCGTCTTTCTCCTTCTTGTCGATCCCGCCCAGGATGGCGGGCATGTCCTTCTCGCCGCGACCGTCGATCTTCTTGCCATGGCCATGATGTTTGGCGACCTCGTCGATGAACGGGTCGGGTTTGGGATACTTCTCGACCGGCACGCTGGAACTCTGCATGACGCCGCCCTCGGTCTCGATCGAACCGAGGAGGCCGTTCAAGGCGTAAACCGCCATGGCCGTATAGGTGCCGCGCGGGGTCATGGCCACGCCGGGGCCCATGTAGACGGCGCAGGAAGAGCCCGCCTTGCCCATGGTGCGGGCCATCTCGACAATCTGTTTTGCCGGGATCAGGGTACGCTTGGCGGCCCAGGCCGGGGTCTTGTCTTTCAGTTCGATGTTCCACCACTTGACCACGCCGTGGGTCTCCTTCTCCGCAAAGGAGGCCTCGTCCACGGTCGCGCCGGCCTTGAACAGGTTCCTGCCATCTTTGAAGTCGCCGACAAACTCCTTGCTCCACAGCCCTTCGGTCAGGAGCACATGGGCGATGGCTGCGGCCAGGGCGCCGTCCTCGCCCGGCTTGATGGGCAGCCACTGATTGGCCTTGGCGGCCGAGGCGGAGAGGCGCGGATCAACGGCGACGACCGTGCCCCGGTCGAAGATGTCGCCGAATTTATTGATGGCGTTGGGAACCTGGCGGTTGGAGGAAAGCGGGTCGCAGCCCCAGATCACCAGGCAGGTGGTTCTGGCCAGGTCGTAATCGCGGTAGCCGAAGAAACCCTGGGTATAACCGGGGCCCATCTTCTCCGCCTCGGCGCAGATGGCGCTGTGGGAGAAGTAGTTGGGGGTGCCGTAGATCTTGGGCAGGGTGCCGTAGAGCAGTTCCGTGGAGATGGGGGAATAACGGCCGCGCATGTACATCAGCTTTTCGGGCTCGCCTGCCTTGCGCAGTTCGATCATCTTGTCGGCAATGGTGTCCAGGGCCTCGTCCCAGGTGATGGGCACGAACTTCGGATCGATGCCGCGGCCTTTGGCGGGATTGGTGCGCTTCATCGGTACCTTGACCCGGTCGGGATCGTATGCCTGCTGGAGCATCAGGTGGCCCCTGGGGCAGCAGTAGCCGTTGTTGGCCTTGCTGAGCTGGTTGCCGCGCACCTTGGCAATGCGCCCTTCCTGGACGAAGAACTCCACCGGGCACCAGGCGGTGCAGCCCTGGCAGGTGGAGGGCTTCCACTCGCCCGGTTTCTCCCCGAGGCTGCCCTTCGGCGCTTCGGCCAGGGCGTTCAGGGTGCGGCCCCCGAGCGCGGCGGCCGCCACGCCCGTTGCC
>JBFLYY010000308.1:0-2679 GCA_040756495.1 Thermodesulfobacteriota bacterium
CACCACGTCGAGGGAGACGACCAGATGGCGGATCGGCGTCGAGGGCAGCTTCTTTTCGAAGTGAAGCAGGGTCCGTTCCATGACGCTGGAGAGGCCGCGGGCGCCGGTGCCCTCACGGCTGGCCCGCTCGGCGATCTCGCGCAGGGCCGCGTCTTCGAACTGGATCTTGATGCCGTAGGCGCGGAAGTCCTGCTTCTTGCCCACGGTGACCGAGCTGTTGGGGTTCAGGAGAATGGCGTAGAGGTCATCGACGGAGAGTTCCTCCAGCACCGCCACCACGGGCAGCCGGCCCACGAACTCGCTCTCGAAGCCGAACTGGATGAGATCCTCGGCCTTGACCTTCTTCAGGAACCTGCCGGTGTCCTTGGCGGAATGGACCGCCTTCTCGAAACCGATGGCCTGCTGCTGCACCCTGTTGCGGACGATCTCGTCGAGGCCGGCGAAGGCGCCGCTCATGATGAAGAGGATGTTGCGGGTGTTGACACTCCGCTTCTCCCGCTTGCCGGTGACGCGAAAATGTTCGATGGCCTCGATCTGGGAGATGGGGTCGTGGGGCACCTTCATCTCCACCTCGGTCTCCTCCATGGGCTTGAGCAATGCGCGCTGGACCCCGGTGCGGGAGACGTCGGCGCCGAGGCGGTATTCGCTGGCCGCGATCTTGTCGATCTCGTCCACGTAGATGATGCCGTACTGGGCGCGGTCGAGGTCGCCGTCCGCCTGGCGCACCAGGTCGCGGACCAGATCCTCCACGTCGCCGCCCACGTAGCCGGTCTCGCTGAACTTGGTGGCATCGCCCTTGACGAAGGGCACGCCGATGCGCTGGGCAATGAGCTTGATGAGAAAGGTCTTGCCCACGCCGGTGGGGCCGATCATGAGGACGTTGTTCTTGATCTGACCCACGTTGCGCCTGGCCTGGCGCGGGTGCTTCAGAGCGTAGCTGATCCGGTTGAAGTGGGTGCAGATCTTGGTGGCGAGGATCGCCTTGGCCTCCTCCTGCTGGATCACGTACTGATCGAGATAGGCGATGAGTTCTTCCGGGGTGATGTCGAAGTGGAAGGGCTCCGCCGGTTTCGCGGGCCGCGGGGTACCGCCGCCTTCCTCCTGCTCGGCCATGGGGAAGAGGCCGGAGGAGACGATCTTCACCTTGCGGCCGTACTTGCGGGTGAGGTACTCGCCGATCTCGCGTTCCAGCTCTTTCTGGTCGGGCAGGTTGGTGTCGTGGTCCGTCATGTCGTGCTCCATCGGGCGCGCCGCTCTTCCGCCCTATTCCCCCTCGCCCGGCTCCAGGGCGAGGGCCTTCATCTTCTTGTGGAGATGACTCCGCTCGAGACCGATTTGTTCCGCGGTCTGCGAGATATTGCCGTTGTTGGCCGCCAGACGCAGGCCGAGGTAGTCCCGCTCGAAAAGACGCTTGGCCTCCTTGTAGGAGAGGTTTTTATAGACGGCGAGATACTCCTCCGGACTCGTCGGCGCCACCCGGACCGGGCCGCCGCCCAGGAGCATCCGCACCTCCGTCTCGCCCACCTCCTCGCCCTGGCTCATGATGAGGGCCCGTTCGACAAAGTTCCTGAGTTCGCGGACATTGCCGGGCCAGGCGTGCCGGGCCATGAGGTGCAGGGCCGGCTTACCGAAGCGTTTGCGGCCAAAGCCCTTGCCGCGGAACTCGGACACGAAATCCTCCACCAGCAGCGGCAGATCCTCCAGCCGCTCCCTCAAGGGCGGCACGAAGATGGGCACCACGTTGAGGCGGTAAAAGAGGTCGGCCCGGAAGTTGCCCTGCTCGATCTCCTGTTCGAGGTTCTTGTTGGTGGCGGCCAGCACCCGGACGTTGACGCGGATCGTCTTGGCGCCGCCCACCCGCTCGAACTTCTGCTCCTGGAGGATGCGCAGGATCTTGGCCTGGGTCTTCATGCTCATGTCGCCGATCTCGTCCAAAAAGAGCATGCCGCCGTTGGCCAGGTCGAACTTGCCGCGCCGGCTGCCGGTGGCGCCGGTAAACGATCCCTTCTCGTGGCCAAAGAGTTCGCTTTCGATCAGCTCCTCGGGGATGGCGGCGCAGTTGATCGCCACCATGGGTTTTGCGGCCAGGGGCGAGAGGCGGTGGATGGTCTGGGCCACCAGCTCCTTGCCGGTACCGTGCTCGCCGCGGATGAGAACCCAGGCGTCGGTGGGGGCGACCCGCTCGATCTGCGCCTTCAATTGCTGCATCACCGGCGAGTTGCCGGTGATCCCCCGGCGGCTTTCCGCCTGTTCGCGGAGAATCCGGTTCTCCCTGGCCAGTTCGGCAAGCTGCAGGGCGTTCTGGATGCCGAGGAGGATCTTGTCGTAGGAGGGGGGCTTTTCGAGGAAATCGAAGGCGCCGAGGCGGGTGGCCTGGATCGCGGTCTCGATGGTGCCGTGGCCGGAGATCATGATTACCGGCAGGTCGGGCTGGAGTTCCTTGATTCTTTTGAGCGCCTCCATGCCGTCCATGCCCGGCATCCAGATGTCGAGGAAGACGAGGTCGATCCGCTCCTCCTCGAGGCGCGCCAGCCCCTCCTCGGCATTGGCCGCGGCAAGGGGCACGAAACCCTCGTCCGACAGGATGCCGGAGAGGGACTCCCGGATGCTCGCCTCGTCGTCGATGATCAGAATCCGTTGCTGCGCCATGTCCCCACTATACCAGAGCGTTGCCCTTTC
>JBFLYY010000309.1:0-4600 GCA_040756495.1 Thermodesulfobacteriota bacterium
AGGCTGTTGAAAAACTTGTTTTTTCGACGGCCTGTGTGCGCCCCGGGGATGGGGCGCCAATTCCGCGAGTTCGTAACTCGCCGGAATTGTGAGACCTCGCGGAATTCACTTCTGCGAGGTCGTCGTTGCAAAAGGTCATGGACGACTTGTGCAACATCCTGCTAACCGTTCTGGCGGATCGCCTCGTAGAGAACCACCGCCGCGGCCATGGCGAGATTGATGCTGCGGATGTGGGGGTTGGTCATCGGAATGCGCAGACAGCGCTCCTCGTAATCATGCAAGACCCGGGCGGGCAGCCCCTTGGTCTCCTTGCCGAAGATCAGACAATCCCCGGGCTGATAACGCACCTCGGTGTAGAGCCGGTCCGCCTTTTTGCTCAGAAAGTGGAGCGTACGCTCGTCCTGGGCCGCGAGAAAGGCCTCCAGATTCTCCCAGTACACGATCTGCACGTGTTCCCAGTAGTCGAGCCCTGCGCGCTTGAGCTGCTTGTCGTCGGTGCTGAAGCCTAACGGTTTGACAAGGTGGAGAACCGTGTCGGTGGCGCCGCAGAGCCGCGCGATGCTGCCGGTGTTGGGCGGGATCTCCGGCTCCACCAGCACGATGTGGAAGGGCGGCTGGCGCATGGGCGGCAAGGGCTAGAGGAAGGTGAACTTGCTCTCCGGCGTGATGGTGACGCTGTTGACCATCACCACCCTGGGGTCGTCCAGGGCGTGGGAAAGGCGGGCCATGACATCCTGCTGCTGGCGGAAGCGGGCCAGCTCCTGGCCCTGCAGCACCGAGCGCGGCCGGAACTTCATGGCAAAGGGGTTGACGAAACGGCGGTTCACTTCCATCCGGTAGTCGAGATGCGGCCCGGTGGAGATCCCGGTGGAGCCCACATAGCCGATGATCTCCTTCTGTTTCACCCGGCTTCCTTCGTTGAGCCCGGAGCGGAAGCGGGCCAGATGGCCGTAGTGGGTGCGATAGCCGCCGCCGTGATCGATGACGATCTGCCGGCCGTAGCCGCCGTTCCAGCCGAGATCCACGACCTTGCCGTCGGCCGCGGCCATGATCGGGGTGCCGCTCGGCGCAGCCAGATCGACGCCAAGGTGGGGCCGGAAGATGCCGAGCACCGGATGGAGCCGTTTGAAGGAGAAGGTGGAACTCACCCGGGCCATGGGCACCGGCGAACGGACGAAGGAGGTGCCCAGCTCCTCGCCGTTGCGGTCGAAGAAGGAGCCGTTCTCGCCGGAAGAGGTGGCGTAGTAGTACCCTGCCAGGGGTTCCTCGTCCTTGCGGTCGTACTCGGCCATGAGGATCTTGCCGTAGCCGACGAACTCCCCGCCCTTGTAATACTTCTCGAAGACCATGCTGAAGCGGTCGCCGATCTGGGTCTCGGTGTTGAAGTCGATGCGCGAGGCAAAGATGTCGGCAAAGGAATAGAGCAGCCGGGGTTCCTCCTGGGAGGAAATAAAGGCGTCGTAGAGGGATTCGCTCACCTCGCCGCTCACCTTGGCCATCCGCCGTTCCAGGGGGACGCTGACCCGTTCGGCGGAAAAGCTGCCATCCTGCTGGCGGGTGATCCGGTGGACGTTGAGCGGGCCCGACTCGTAGGTGCCTTCCTGGAGTGCGCCCTGGTTGTCGAACCTCAGGGAGTAACGGTCGTGGGGGCGCAGATCCCGGAAGTCGATGGTGCCGCGCAGGGCGGCGATCACCTGCTGGCTCACGGATTCCGGGATCTGGTAGCGGCGGAACGAGGCGCTCAGGGAATCGCCCGGCCGCAGCGAGCCGAAAATCTCCTGGCCGGCCGCGGGCTGGCCGGTCTTGACGGTCGCGACGCCGTGGCCGCGCCAGAAGCTGGCCCAAGTGCCGGTGGCGTTGGGATCGGGCGGGGTGGCATTGGCAAAGATGGTGGCCGCGACACAGATGGCGATGACCACGGTCGGGAAATGCTGGGTATTGACGAAGAACTTGAGCGTCTTTCGACAGCTGGTACAGGAGAGGCGGGCGTTCTTAAGAAATGGACAGAGCCGGGATGTGTAGAAAACCCTCAGGTGTGACCATACGGTTCTGACGCCCCGGAGCAGTGCGGTTCCGGTCATTATTCCCCCGTTCTCGTGATGTTTCCCCTTGTTTGTCTCTCTCAAACGCGGTTGCTCTTTTCTAGCAAAATAGGCCAGCGAACACAAGCAACTTTTGCCCGGCGCGGCAATTTATGGCCGCGGCCGCGACCATACCCCCGCGGGCCGCTCTCCCATGGGGCGCGGGGCCGCCCCTCCGGCCGGCCGGCCAGAAAAAAAATGTAGTCCGTCGCCCCATTTCCTGTTAAATACGGAGTCGGTCGGCGATGGCGGCCGCCCGCCTGCCCGGTTTCCCTCGGACGTGTATGGAACCGGTATTTTTATTGCCGGCGCAACGTCCGGCGGCGTGTGTCAAGCGAAGGGAGAACAGAGAAGAGATGGCATTGATCGTACAGAAATTCGGCGGCACCTCGGTTGCCAACCCCGAGAAGATCAAGGCGGTGGCGGACCGGGTGCTCTCTTCCCGCAAACAGGGGCACCAGATGGTGGTGGTCCTCTCGGCCATGGCCGGCGAAACGAACCGCTTCGTCGATCTGGCGCACCAGATGCAGCCCATGCCCGATCCGCGGGAGATGGACGTCCTGCTGGCCACCGGCGAGCAGGTGACCGTGGCCCTCTTTGCCATGGCGGTGAAGGAGCGGGGCTATGACGCGGTCTCGCTTTTGGGCGACCAGGTGAAGATCCACACCGACACCATGCACACCAAGGCGCGCATCTCCTCCATCGACACCGAACTGATCCGCAAGCATCTCAAGGCGGGCAAGGTGGTGGTGGTGGCCGGCTTTCAGGGGGTGACCGAGAGCGGCGATCTCTCCACTTTAGGCCGCGGCGGCTCCGACACCACGGCAGTGGCCCTGGCCGCGGCACTCAAGGCCGACCAGTGCGACATCTTCACCGACGTCGAGGGGGTCTATACCACCGATCCCAATGTCTGCGCCACGGCCCGCAAGATCGACCGCATCTCCTACGACGAGATGCTGGAACTCGCGAGTCTCGGGGCCAAGGTGCTCGACATCCGCTCGGTGAGCTTTGCCAAACGTTACAAGGTGCCGGTCCACGTCCGGTCCACCTTTACCACTACTGAAGGAACCTGGGTTGTTGAGGAGGATAAGGCCATGGAATCGAATCCGGTATCCGGTGTCACCTATAACAAGAACGAGGCTCGCATCACCATCAGCAAGGTGCCGGACAAGCCGGGCATCGCCTCCCGCATCTTCACGCCGATCTCGAACGAGGGCATCGTCGTGGACATGATCCTCCAGAACACCCGCGACGGCAACCTCACCGACCTGACCTTCACCGTGCCGAAGCCCGACTACAAGAAGGCCATGGCGATCGTCGAAAAGACCGCCAAGCAGATCGGCGCCGAAAAGGTGACCGGCTCCGAGTCCATCGCCAAGGTCTCCATCGTCGGCGTGGGCATGCGCAACCATGCCGGGATCGCCACCACCATGTTCAAGGTGCTCTCCGACGAGGGAATCAACATCATGATGATCAGCACCTCGGAGATCAAGGTTTCCTGTGTCGTCGACGAAAAGTACACCGAACTCGCGGTCCGCGCCCTGCACGACGCCTTTGGCCTCGACAAGGCGCCGAAGAAAAGCGCCAAGGGATGCGGCTGCGCCTCCTCCACCTGCAAGAGCAAGAGTGCCGCCAAGGCCAAAAAGAAGTAACCGCCACCCATGAGCGAACAACTCGTCATCTACGACACCACGCTGCGCGACGGTACCCAGGCTGAGAACTTCAACCTGTCGGTGGATGACAAGATCCGCATTACGCTCAAGCTCGACGAACTGGGGATCGACTTTGTCGAGGGCGGCTGGCCCGGCGCCAACCCCGCCTCCACCCAGTATTTCGAGGACATCCGCAACTACGCCCTGAAGCACGCCACGGTCACCGCCTTCGGCAGCACCCGCAACTTCAGGAATCCGGCCGGCGAGGACCAGAACCTGGCGGCCCTGGTGGCGGCCAGGACGCGCGCCATCACCATCTTCGGCAAGACCTGGGACATCCACGTCCGCGACGCCCTGGGGATAGGTCTCGACGACAACCTGCTCATCATCGAGGATTCCCTGGCCTTCCTGCGGCCCCATGTGGCCCACCTCTTCTACGACGCCGAACACTTCTTCGACGGCTTCAAGGCGAACAGGGAGTTTGCCCTGGCCACCCTCGACCGGGCCGTGGCCGGCGGGGCGGAATGCCTGGTGCTCTGCGACACCAACGGCGG
Source organism: Thermodesulfobacteriota bacterium (assembly GCA_040756495.1). Lineage (GTDB taxonomy): Bacteria > Desulfobacterota > Desulfobulbia > Desulfobulbales > Desulfurivibrionaceae > JAJZRJ01. The sequence goes on from JBFLYY010000309.1 coordinate 4,288, forward strand.
CACGCTGCCCACCGAGATTCCGGCCATCATGGCGGAGGTGCGGAAGCACTTCGCCGGCCAGGGGAAAACGGTGGCCCTCGGTATCCACGCCCACAACGATTCCGAGACTGCGGTGGCCAATTCGCTGGTGGCGGTGGCGAACGGCGCGGTCCACGTCCAGGGCACCATCAACGGCATCGGCGAGCGGTGCGGCAACGCCAACCTCACCTCGATCATGCCCGGCCTCGCCCTCAAGATGGGGCACCGCTTTCACGCGGCGGCCAATCTCGCCATGCTCACCGAGACCTCCCGCTTCGTCACCGAACTCGGCAAC
>JBFLYY010000310.1:0-6132 GCA_040756495.1 Thermodesulfobacteriota bacterium
ACATCCATGGCATTGGACGTACTTCGGCGCGCAAGATTCTGGATCTGGCCCAGTTGCCCTACAACAAGAGCAGCGACGACCTGACCGACGGCGATGTGGCCGCGATCCGGAAGATCATCGATGACAACTTCGTGGTGGAGGGTGACCGCCGCCGCGAGGTGGGCATGGACATCAAGCGCCTCATGGATCTTGGTTGCTATCGCGGCCTCAGGCACCGCAAGGGCCTGCCCTGCCGTGGTCAGCGGACCCACACCAACGCCCGTACCCGCAAGGGTCCGCGCCGTGGTGTGGTGAAGAAGAAATAACGAACGGAACCCTTGACGGGTATCAGGAGCGGAGATGGCGAAGGTAGCGCGTCCTCGTAAGAAAGAGAAGAAGAATGTACCGGAGGGGATCTGTTTCATCCAGTCCACCTTCAATAACACCCTCGTGTCCTTCACGGACCCGCAGGGGAACGTCCTTTCCTGGTGCAGCGCCGGTTGCCTTGGTTTCAAAGGCTCCCGCAAGAGCACCCCGTTCGCGGCCCAGAACGCCGTGGACACCGCGGCCAAGAAGGCCCAGGAGCATGGTCTGCGCCGGGTCGAGGTGCGGGTCAATGGCCCTGGCCCCGGCCGCGAGTCCGCCATTCGCGCTCTGCAGGTGGCCGGCCTTGAGGTGAGCGTGATCCGCGATATCACCCCGGTGCCGCACAACGGCTGCAAGCCGCCCAAGCGGCGTCGTGTGTGATCGGAAGCGGTTCGGGCGAATAATCTTTTTGCAGTGTTAGGAGGTCCAACTTGGCCAGATATACCGAAGCAGCCTGCCGCCAGTGCCGGCGCGAGAAACTGAAACTGTTCCTGAAAGGGGACCGCTGCTACTCCGATAAGTGCGCCTTCGAGCGGCGCGGCTACGCTCCCGGCCAGCACGGCCAGGCGCGGATGCGCAAGGTCTCCGACTACGCCGTCCAGTTGCGCGAGAAGCAGAAGGTGAAGCGGATGTACGGCATGCTCGAGGGGCAGTTCCGCAACTACTTCACCCATGCCGAGCGCATCAAGGGTGTTACCGGCGAGAACCTTCTCCGCCTGCTGGAGTGCCGGCTGGACAACGTGATCTACCGCCTGGGCTTCGCCAACTCCCGCAATCAGGCGCGGCAACTGGTGCGCCACAACCACTTCCTGGTCAACGGCAAGAAGGTGAACATTCCCTCCTTCCAGGTTCGGGCCAACGACGTGATCACGGTAACGGAGAAGAGCCGCGCCGTGGCCGCCATCACCGACAGCATGCAGGCCATGGCCCGCCGTGGTCTGCCGGGCTGGCTGGAGATGGATCAGAGCAACTTCAAAGGGACGGTGAAGGCCCTGCCCGACCGGCAGTCCGTCACCATGCCGATTCAGGAACAGCTGGTCGTAGAGCTCTACTCCAAATAACACAGCGTAGGAAGACAAGGACGACATGGCAATCGAAACGGATCCCTTTTATCGTAACTGGCACGAGTTGATCGTTCCTGACCGTCTGGAAGTGGATCAGGATACCCATACCGAGCGGTACGGCAAGTTTGTCTGCCAGCCGCTGGAGCGCGGTTTTGCCCAGACCATCGGCAACTCCCTGCGGCGTATCCTCCTTTCCTCGATCCAGGGCGCGGCGATCACCTCGGTCAAGATCGACGGGGCGTTGCATGAGCTGTCGACCATTCCCGGCATCAAGGAAGATGTCACCGAGATCATCCTGAACCTCAAGGAGGTTCGCCTGCGCCTCAACAGCCCGACTCCGTGCAAGGTGCGGATCGAGAAGAAGGCCAAGGGCGCGGTCACCGCCGGGGATATCCAGGGCGCTGGCAAGGTCGAGGTGATGAATCCCGACAAGCACATCTGCACCCTGACCGGCGAGGCCAAGTTCGTGGCCGAGCTGGAGGTGAAGTGGGGCAAGGGGTACTCGCCGGCGGAGAAGCATCTGCCGGAGGAGCAGATCATCGGGGTGATCCCCATCGATGCCATCTTCACCCCCATTGTCAACGTCAAGGTCGTCACCAGCCAGGCCCGCGTCGGCCAGCAGACCGACTACGACAAACTGACCCTGGAGATCACCACCGACGGCAGCGTCAAGCCCGAGGATGCCCTGGCCTATGCCGCCAAGATCCTCAAGGAGCAGATGCAGGTCTTCATCAACTTCGACGAGTCCTCGGTGGAGCCGGCCTATGCCGACGAGGGCCGCGACGAGCGGCCGCGCCTCAACGACAATCTCTACCGCAGCGTCGAGGATCTCGAACTGTCGGTACGTTCCGCCAACTGCCTCCGGAACGCGGAAATCCGCTATATCGGCGAGTTGGTGCAAAAAAGCGAGGCCGAGATGCTCAAGACCAAGAACTTCGGCCGCAAATCGCTCAACGAGATCAAGCAGTTGCTCTCGGAGATGGACCTTTCCCTGGGCATGAAGATCGACGGCTGGGAACCGCCCCAGTCGGCTGGCAAGCAGACGGAAGAATAACCGAGTTCGTAAACGAGGTTTTGATATGCGACACAGAAAGGCAGGAAACAGGCTGGGCCGGAACTCCTCGCACCGCGAGGCCATGATCCGCAACATGGTGACCTCGCTCTTGGCCCACGAACGCATCGTCACCACCGCGGCCAAGGCCAAGGAGGTGCGCAAGGTGGCCGACAAGATGATTACCCTGGCCAAGCGCGGCGACCTCCATGCCCGGCGCCAGGCCCTGGCCGTGGTCCGCGACAAGGACGTGGTGGCCAAGCTGTTCGATAAGCTCCGTGCCGACTACCTGGAGCGGAGCGGCGGCTACACCCGAATCATCCGTACCGGCAACCGTCTCGGCGACGCGGCGGAGATGGCGATTCTCGAACTCGTCAACTATACCGAGCCCGTGGCTGCGGAGAGCGAGAAGGCCGCATCCTGATCCCCCTTGCTCGATCGATTCCAAGCTGGCATGCCCGTCATGCCAGCTTTTTTTTTGCGCGCCTGCGGCGGGGGCTAACCCTGCGCGCCAGCGCAAAAAAGAGTACCCAGCGGGCCTGAGGTAGGGTACTATCGTCAGTTCGGACCGCGGTGGCACGAGGAGGGCGAGCCGGTGATCTACGTCAATGAGCACCCCATGCCGGAGGCGCAAGGCTGGCCGGTTGCCAGGCTGGTGACCTGCCAGAAACCCGGGGCGGACGTAGTGTTGGTCAATGGCTATCCCGCTCCGTCCGACTATGTCCTGGCCGACGGCGACCACTGCTGGCTGATCCGCCGGGGCGAGATACCCACGGCGGCGGAGTTGGACCACCTGCTCCATGCCCGCCACACCCCAGGGGTTCATGCCGTGATCCGGCGGAGCACCGTCGGCGTCATGGGGCTTGGCGGGCTTGGCTCCCCCCTGGCCTTGGCTCTGGCCCGCATGGGGGTGGGCCGCCTGCTGCTCGCCGATTTCGACGTGGTGGAGCCAACGAACCTCAATCGGCAGCACTATTTCATCGACCAGATCGGCCTGCCGAAGACCGAGGCCCTCAAGGCCAACATCGCCCGCATCAATCCCTACGTGGCGGTGGAGTGTGTCGCGGAGCGCCTCGATGCGGCGAACATCGCCCGCTCTTTCCGCGGGGTCGATGTGCTGGCCGAGTGTTTCGACGACCCGGCCATGAAGGCCACGGCCCTCAGGGTGGCGCTGCTGGAGCTGCCCGGCGTCGGCTATGTCGGTTCCTCCGGCGTGGCCGGGTATGGGGACAACAATGCCATCCGCACCAGGCGGCTGAAGCCCCGGGTCTATGTGGTGGGCGACGGCGAGAGCGCCGCGCAACCGGGGCAGGGGCTCATGGCCCCGCGGGTCGGCATTGCCGCCCACCATCAGGCCAATCAGGTGCTCCGCCTCCTGTTGGGCGTGGACGAAGAGAGATGATGACCATTACCTGCAACGGCGAACCGCGGAAGATCGAGCGGGAGATGAGCGTCGAGGAGCTGATGCGTTCCCTGGGCCTCAACCCGGAGACGGTGGTGGCGGAACTCGATGGCCGCATCCTGAGCCGGCCGGAATACGCCGAGACACGGCTTGCCGACGGCGCGACCCTGGAACTGATCCGCTTTGTGGGAGGCGGCTGATGCTGACCATTGCTGGCAAAACTTTCCGGTCCCGGCTCTTTACCGGCACCGGCAAATTTTCCTCGTCCCGGATCATGGAGGAGGCGCTCCTCGCCTCGGGCAGCGAGATGGTCACCGTGGCCCTGCGCCGCGTCGATCTCGCCAACCCGGCCGACGACATCATGAGCGTCCTCGACCGCGACCGCTTCTTCTTTCTGCCCAATACCGCCGGCGCCCGCAACGCCGCCGAGGCGGTGCGTCTGGCCAAGCTGGCCCAGGCCTCGGGCGGCGGCAACTGGGTGAAGCTCGAAGTCACCCCCGACCCTCGCACCCTGCTCCCCGATCCGGTGGAGACCCTGGCCGCCACCGAGGAACTGGTCAAGGCGGGCTTCGTGGTCCTGCCCTACATGAATGCCGACCCCATCCTCGCCCTGCGGTTGCAAGACGCCGGTGCCGCCGCGGTCATGCCCCTTGGTTCGCCCATCGGCACCAACCAGGGGGTACTCACCCGTTTCCAGGTGGCGATCATCATCGAGCAGGCACGGGTGCCCGTGGTGGTGGATGCCGGCATCGGCGCACCATCGCATGCCGCAGAGGCCATGGAGATGGGGGCCGATGCGGTGCTCGTGAATACCGCCATCGCCGTGGCCGGCGATCCGGTGCGCATGGCCGTAGCCTTTGCCAAGGCGGTGGAGGCGGGCCGTGAGGCGTACGAGGCGGGGCTGGGTGCCCGGAAAAGCGAGGCGGAGGCCTCGTCACCCCAAGGCGGACTCGATTTCCTGCGGTAGCCTATGTTTATCGCTCCAGATTTCCAACAACTGCGCGAACAAATCGCGGCCTACGGCCCGGCTGCGGTAGAGCGTGCGCTGGCCAAAGGCCGGCTCGATCTTGACGACCTTGCCGCGCTCCTTTCGCCGGCTGCCGAATCCTACCTGCCCGCAATGGCGCAGCGTTCCGCCCATCTCACCCGCCAGCGCTTCGGCAACGTCATCCAGCTTTACGCGCCCCTTTATCTTTCAAGTTTCTGCACCAATCGCTGCGCCTACTGCGGCTTTTCCGCCGGCAACGCCATGCCCCGCCGGCTTCTCTCCTTCGAGGAGGCCGAGGTCGAGGCAATGATCTTGCACCAGCGCGGTTTTAGCCACATCCTGCTCGTTTCCGGCGAGGCCCCGGCCAAGGTCGGGGTGGAATATCTCGAGACCCTGGCGCTGCGGCTGCGCGACAAATTCGCGGCCATCTCCATCGAGGTGCAGCCGCTTGCCACCGACGAATATGCCCGCCTCTTCGCCGCCGGCATTACCGCGGTGGCGATCTACCAGGAGACCTACGACCGGACGGTGTACGACACGGTGCACCTGGCCGGCAAGAAACGCGACTTTGATTATCGGCTGGCCACCCCGGAACGGGCCGCGCAGGCCGGATTGCGCGAGGTGGGGATCGGCGCCCTTCTTGGCCTCTCCGATTGGCGGGCCGAGGGGCTGGCCATGGGCCATCATTTGGCGTATCTTCGCAAGGCGTTCTGGCGCACCGGGCTCACCGTCTCCTTTCCGCGCATCCGGCCGGCCAAGGGGGAATTCGCGCCGCTGGCGCCGGTGTCGGAGCGCGATCTCACCCAGCTCCTCTTCGCCCTGCGCCTTTTCGATCCCGACCTCGGCCTCTGTCTCTCCACCCGCGAGGAGGCGCGCTATCGCGACGGCATGCTGGGCCTGGGGCCCACCCGCTATTCCGCCGGTTCCTGCACGGTGCCGGGCGGTTACGGGGACACGGCGGCCAGCGGCGCCCAGTTCGAGATCGGCGACCAGCGGACCATCGACGAGGTGAGCGCGGCGATCCGGGCCAAGGGGCTCGACCCGGTGCGCAAGGACTGGGACGCCATTTTCCAGCAACAGAACCAGAGCCGCCTGGCGGCCTGAGTTTACGGCATCGAGACACCACGTTTGGGCAATGACGGAATCAAAGGAGGGTTGCATGGCTGATCTGAAGAAGATGTATTCCACCATCCTCGGTGACCATTTCCCCATGGAGATGACCATCACCTTTGGCGACCAGAAGCTGGTCTACCAGAAGAAGACCTGGAAGCTCACCCAGGAC
>JBFLYY010000311.1:0-2450 GCA_040756495.1 Thermodesulfobacteriota bacterium
TTCAACGGGCTGTTCAAGAAACGTTTCTTCCGGGAGTGCGGCGGTCGGGCCGAGCGGGGAAGGGGGTGCAGGGATGGCGAGACTGCTCTGGTGCATGCTTTGGCTCATGCTGCAACCGCTGCCGCTCTGCGCCCAGTCCGCCCCCCCCCTTGTCCTGAATACCTACGCCGGCCCGCCCTTTTCCACTGCCGACCAGCAAGGGTACTACGACCAGATCCTGCGTGAAGCCTTCCGCCGCCTCGGTGTTCCCGTGGTGATCGGGCAACTGCCGGCGGAACGGTCGCTCCTCAATGCCGACAGGGGCATCGACGACGGCGATTTTGTCCGCATTGCCGGCCTGGAGAAGCGGTATCCCAATCTGGTCATGGTGCCGGAGAAGATCGACGAGTTCGAGTTCGTCGCCTTCACCCGCCGCCTCAACCTCGAAACCTCCGACTGGTCGGCGCTTGCGCCCTACCACGTGGCCATCGTCCGCGGCTGGAAGATCCTGGAGGAGAACCTGGCCGGGGTGCGCCAGTTGTCCAAGGTGGACAACCAGGAGCAACTCTTCACCCTGCTGCAGCGGGATCGGGTCGATGCCGTGGTCTACAGCCGCAAGGAGGGGCATGCCCTGCTCTGGCGGCTCGGGATCACCGATGGCGTCGCGCTGGAGCCGCCGCTTGCCAGCCGGCCCATGTACCTCTATCTGAACAGGAAACACCAGGCGCTGGTGGCGCCCCTTGCCGCCATCCTCAAACGGATGAAGACCGACGGCACGGTGGCCGCCATCGGCCGGCGCACCCTGACCCTCTTTCTCCCTGCGGAGGCCCCTGGTGCGCATCGTTAAGCTGCGAAGCTCCATTGCCGCCCAGCTGGTGCTCGCCATGCTGGGGGTCACCCTGTTTTTGATCCTCTTGACCACGGCCATCCAGCTCCACCTCAACTACTCCCACGAGATGGAGCTGCTGCAGCGGCGCATCAAGGACATCGAGCAGAGTTATCTGCCCGCCATTGCCAACAGTGTCTGGCTGACCGACTACGAAACCCTGGAGGCACAGGTGATGGGCATCCAGCGGCTGCCGGAGATCTGCTACGTGGAGGTGGAGGTCGAGGGCAGGAAGATGACGGCGGTGGGCGACCGGCCGCCGGAGGCGGATGAGGCCCTGATCCGCACCTTCCCGCTCTCCTATCGCCACCGGGAAAAGAACGTTGCCCTCGGCACCCTGACCCTCTACGGCGATCTGCAGGCGATTCACCGCCGCCTGCTCGGTGAGGTCTGGTGGGTACTCGCCAGCCGGCTGTTCGTCATTGCCGTGATCTCCGCCGTGCTCTTCTTCCTCTATTATGGCCTGGTGGGGCGCCATCTCAGGGCCATGGCGGCCTATCTGCGCTCCTTCGACCAGGGCCGGATGGAGACGCCGCTCACCCTGGCGGCCAGGGTGCCGGCCCGCAAGGAGGAGATGAACGAACTCGACCAGGTGGTCCACTCCTTCAACGAAATGCGGCAGAACCTGAAGCGCACCTTCGATTCCCTCCATCAGGTCAACGTGGAGTTGATGCGGGAGAACCGCGAGCGGGTCAAGGCGGAGGCGGCCCTGCGGGAGAGCGAGCAGCGCTATACCCTGTTGATGGACACCATCCCGGAGGTTTTCTGGATGGTCTCTGCCGATTTCCGCAAGGTGTTCTACATCAGCCCGGCGTACGAAGCGGTGTGGGGCCGGAGCTGCGAGAGTCTGCTGGCCGAACCCCGCAGCTGGTTCGATGCCGTGGTGGCGGAGGACCAGGGACCGCTTGCCGCGGTGATCGACACCGTGGTTAAAGGCGAGGCCCTGACGGAACAGATCGACTTTCCGGAATACCGGGTGGAACGGCCGGACGGTTCGCGGCGCTGGATCAAGGCCAAGGCCGTGCCGCTCCGGGACGAGACGGGCGCGGTGTGGGGGTTTGCCGGCCTCTGCGAGGACGTCAGCAGCCGCAAGGAGACGGAGGAAAAGCTGCGGCAGGCCCAGAAGATGGAGGCCATCGGCACCCTGGCCGGCGGCATCGCCCACGACTTCAACAACATCCTGGCGGCGATCCTCGGCTATGCCGATTTGCTCCGTTGCGACATCGAGCCAGCCGACCCCAGGCGCAGCAACGTCGAGCAGATCATCCAGGCCGGCAACCGCGCCAAGGCCCTGGTACAGCAGATCCTCGCCTTCAGCCGCAAGTCGGAGGCCCAGCGACGGCCGGTGATGCTGGCCCCCATCGTCAAGGAGGCGTTGAAACTTTTGCGCGCCTCCATCCCCACCACCATCGAAATCACGCAGCACATCGGCGATCCCGAGGGGACCGTGCTGGCCGACCCGATTCAGATCCACCAGGTGGTCATCAACCTCTGCACCAATGCCAGCCATGCCATGGAGGAACGCGGCGGCACGCTGGCCGTGGCCCTGGAGGCGGTGGAGCTTGCCTCGGCCGAGGCCGCGGCC
>JBFLYY010000312.1:0-8525 GCA_040756495.1 Thermodesulfobacteriota bacterium
CGCGCTGATGGAGTTGCGCTGGACAAGCAAGGCGCTCTCCGACCTGGCGCGGCTTCATGGGTTTCTGGAGCCGGTAAACAGGAGTGCCGCGGCAAAGGTTGTTCAGGCCCTTGTTGCCGCCCCTCTCAGCCTGCTGGCGAATCCGCGCCTCGGTGAGCTGCTTGAGGAATTCGAGCCGCGCGAGGTGCGGCGTATTCTTGTGGGGCAGTACGAAATGCGCTACGAAATCCAGGAGTCCACCGTCTCTGTGCTCCGGCTTTGGCATACCCGAGAGGATCGCTAACCGGAAAAGCCGGGAAGGGTTTCGTCGAATCGTCCGACAACAGGCCGGTTGTCGTGGCGCGGGAAAAACCGACGAACTTGCCGGGACATCGAAGGAACCCATGAAAATCCCTCCCATCATCTATCGCCTCGCGCTTGCCTGCTGGGTGGGCGGCGCCTCCTTGTTCACCTTTGTCCTGACCCCGGCCATTTTCGAATCCTACAGCCGGGATGTGGCCGGAGGCATTGTCGGCGTTCTCTTTCCCGGATATTTCCAGTGGGGTCTGGTGTGCGGCGTGGTCGCCCTTGTGGCTCTCTTGCTCTCCCCCGCGATCAAACACAAGACCGTCGCCGCTTGCCTCATCGCCGTCATGCTGGCCATCACCGCGGTCCAGGCCTTTGTGATCGAGCCCAAGGCCGCAGCACTCAAGAGGGAAATCCCCTCCTTTGAAACCACAGCCAAAGACGACCCGCTCCGGGTCGAGTTCCGCAAGCTGCATGGCATATCGGCGGCGGGCAACCTCGCGGTGATCGGTGGCGGTGTCGCCCTGATCGTCCTTCTCTAGGAGAGTACAATGAGAAGGGTTATCTGCTGCTGAAATTCCGGTCTTGTCCTCCTCAGCCTTCCTGTTGCGGAGGAGCTTCTTGCCATTTCTTGCCACTCTTGGTATTCTGATTTTGGAATACCAAAAGGAGGAGGCCATGCTTGCCGAGAAAGTTTCCATCTCTCTGCCCGCGCCGTTGCTCGATTTTGTCGAGCGCTACAAGGAGAGCCACGCCCTCAAGAGCCGCTCCAAGGTGATCGAGATGGCCTTGGAGCGTTTGCAGCAGGAGAGCCTGGATGCCGCATACCGGGAAGCGGCGGCCGAGGTGGACCCGGCCTTCGAGGTCGCCAGCGCGGACGGGTTGGCCGATGAAACGTGGTGAGATTTACTACGCCGACCTGAACCCCACCGTGGGCGCGGAGATCAACAAGCGCCGGCCAGTGCTTGTCGTGAGTTGCGACGCCAACAACCGCGCCGCTGGCACGGTCACTGTCCTGCCCATCACTTCCAACACGATCAAGGTGTATCCTTTCGAGGTCTTTCTCGACCCGCATGAGTCCGGTCTGCCCAAGCCATCCAAGGCCCAGGCCCAACAGATTCGTACCATTGCCAAAGAACGTATCACTGGCACGGCCCAGGGCCGTCTTGGCAAGGCGCGATTAGCCGCGATCGACGCCGCTCTCCGGCTGCACCTGTCTTTGTGAGCAGCGGCGTATTGCCGGAGAGACATTGATGCCGCAACCTCGCCCGCTTTTCTGCCAAGTTTTGGCGTTTATTCTGGTGCTATCTTCCGTTGCTCTCCATGCCGCGGAACCATTAACCCCGGAGGCGGCCAAGGCGCATGTGGGGCAGAGTGTCACGGTCTGCGGCAAGGTGGCCAACACCTACTACTCCCGCTTCGTGGAGGGCAAGCCCACCTTCATCAACTTCGGCCGCCCCTACCCGAATCACGTCTTTTCCATCGCCATCATGGGCGCGGACCGCGCCAAGTTCGACAACGCGCCGGAGGATCTCTTCGAGGGCAAGTCGGTCTGTGTGACCGGCCTCATCGAGGCCTTTGACAACAAGCCTCTCATCGTGGTGCGCGACAGGGCGCAGATCCGCTGGGCCGATTGAGGCGGCCTCTTCGTCGGGGGAACACCATGTTTGTGACTGCCATGCGGAAAACACCCTTCATTCTCTTGCTGGTGCTCTGTCTCTGCTGGCAGGCAGGGCCGGCGGTCGGCGCCGCGTCCCGCAAGGTGTCGCGTGGCAGTGGGCAACCGGCGATAGATGCCGCCCGGTTGGAGAAAAAGATCCATGCCCTCGTCAACCAAGAGCGGAAAAAGGCCGGGCTCACGGCCCTGGCGTGGGACGACCGCCTCCGGCACATTGCCCGCGACTACAGCCAGGAGATGGCCACGGGCGGTTTCTTTTCCCACTCCGATCCTGAAGGCCGCGATTTTTCCGACCGTTATCAGGCGGCGGGCTACGACTGCGCCACCCCTTCCGGCCCGCGGACCCTCTGCCTGGGCGGCGAAAACCTGGCCCGGAACAACCTCTGCCGCGCCATCGTGCGGCAGAAAGGCAGAACCACCTACCGCTGGAACACGGAGGCGCAGCTCGCCGCCGAGGTGGTGCGGCAGTGGATGGCCAGCGAGGGCCACCGCCGCAACATCCTGACCGGCTATTTTCGGCGGCAGGGGATCGGCGTTTCCGTTGCCAAGGACGGCAAGGTCTATGTCACGGAGAATTTTTGCTGAGAAGCGGTTGTCCCGCCTAATCGCCGTGGTGGCGGATCGTGCGGCGCAGGGCCTTGGTCTGGCCGGCTCGTGCCAAGACCGACAACGTGCCGGAGACCTTCTTCGAGGGCGAGTCGCACAGCGTCATCGGCCGCATTGGGGCGTACGGCACAGGAGGCCGCCCCTCGTGGTGCGCGACAGGGCACATCCGTTGGCAGGAGTAGGGCGCTGTTTCAATCTGTTCGTGCGTGGGTGCGGCCGCTTGGGCTGGGTGAGAGGAACTGCGGAGGGGGGCTCCTACAGCAGCCTGCGGCAGGCGGCTGCCAGCGGTTCGAGTTTGTGTTGGATTACATCCCAAATCACGGGCAGGCTCACGCCAAAGTATTCGTGGGCAAGGATGTTCCGCAGCCCCACGATCTTATGCCATTCGATCTCGGGTGCCTTTGCGGAGATTGCCTCTGGCAGGCGCCCTGCTGCCTCGCCGATGATCTCCAGGTTGCGGATCACCGCATCCTGAGTCTTGTTGTCCTTCCGGAAGGCGTCGTAATCGAGGGTGCCGACGTAGTCGCGGATTTTGGTGATGGCCTCAAGGAATATCGTCCAGATACAGACGGTGATCCCTAGGCATAGACTACCTCGTGTTCGATGATGGCCTTGAGGCGCGGCTTGATCGTGTCGTGGAGCACCAGGTCAACCGGCCGGCCAAGCAGCGATTCCAGATAGAATTTCAGGTCCATGTAGTGGTCGAAGGTCGGTTCCGCGAGTTCGACCAGGACATCCACATCGCTCGACGCGCTGGCGTTGTCGCGGGCCATGGAGCCGAACACGCCGATGCGGCGCACCGTGAAGCGGCGGGCCAGATCGGTTTGTTTTTCCTTCATGAACCGGAGAAGGTCAGCCCGGTTGTCGAGCATTGCCTGCATAGCGTTTGCCGTGGTTGGATTCTCACGAAACCATTACCTATTTATTTACCATAGGAAAATAATGCACAACAGGCAACCACCAAGTCGATTGGGCACGGACAGGGTTCCGCTCAATCGCCGTTGTGGCGGACGGTGCGGCGCAGGGCCTTGGTCTGGCCGGCCTTGACCTTGCTGGAGAGGCGTTTTTCCCTGGAGCTTCTGGTGGGCGCGGTGGGCCGCCGTTTCTTGCGCACTGCCGTGGCGGTTCGGATCAGCTCCGCCAACCGTGCCAGGGCATCCTCCCGGTTTTTCTCCTGGCTGCGGAAGCGGCCGGCCTTGATGACGATCACCCCCTCCGCGCTGATCCGGTGGTCGCGCGCTGTGAGCAGCCGCTCCTTCCACTCCTCGGGCAGCGAGGGCGAATTGAGGAAATCGAAGCGCAGGTGCACCGCGGTGGCGGCCTTGTTGACGTGCTGGCCGCCCGGCCCCTGGGCGTGGGTGTAGCGGATCTCGATCTCGTTCAGCGGGATGGCGACGTGGCGGTTGAGGAGGATCATGGTCAATAATGGTACCGTGCCTGGAGGAAATCGATGCGGTCGTCGCTGACCAGAGAGACAATCCGGTGTTCCTGGGTCAGCCGGCGGGACCAAGTGCCGGGGACGAGATATTTGAGCGGTTCGGGTTTGCCGATGCCGCTGAACGGGTCGCGGAGAACCGCCTCGATGATGGCAAGGGCGCGCAGGGCGATCTTGCGGTCGGTTTCCACCCAGAAACGCAGATCCTCACGGAATTCTGGCTGGAACACCGCTGCGCGTTGCGGTTTCTTGTGACTGGGGCCTGGTTTTTTACTCAAGCCCCATTTCCTGCCGGAGTTTTTCCACTGAGCCTGGCGCGCCGGATCTGTTCAATGCCCCTTCGAGAGCGGCCAGCAGCCGGCGGGCATTTTCCGGAGAACGCAGCAGGTGGGCGGTTTCGTGGAGGCTGGCAAGTTCGTCCGCCGCGATCAGGGCGACATCCTCGGCCCCGCGGCGGTGGATGATTACAACCTCCCGGTCTTTGGCTGCGGCGTCGCACAGCCCGGCAAAACGGGCGCGGGCATCGGTGTAGGTGGTTTGAATGGGCATGGGGGCTCCTTATTTTCTGTACACAAAAACTGTACAGAAAAAGAAGGGGGAAGTCAAGGGCGGGCGAGGTCAAGCCACAGGCCGGCGCTGGCGGACGATCTCGAAGAGGATGACCCCTGCGGCCACCGAGGCGTTGAGCGATTCCACCCCAGGGGCCAGCGGGATGGCCACGAGGTGGTCGCACTGTTCCGCCACCAGGGGGCGCAACCCCTTGCCCTCGCTGCCGATCACGATGCAGATCGGCCCTGAAAAGCTGGTTTCAAAGAGCGACTGGCCTGCCTCGCCCGCTGCCCCGTAAATCCAGTACCCCTCCTCTTTCAATTCCTTCAGGGTCTGCGCCAGGTTGGTGACCTGGCAGAGGTTAATGAGCGCCATGGTGCCGGCCGAGGCCTTGAGCACCGTGCCGGAAAGGGGGGCGGAGCGGTCCTTGGGCAGGATGATGCCGTTTGCCCCGGCTGCGGCGGCGGAACGGATGATGGCCCCGAGGTTGTGCGGATCCTGGATCGAGTCGAGCACCACCAGCAAGGGGGCCACGGTGCCGGCCAGGCGCTCCAGGAGGCTGTTGAAGCCCATGGGCGCGAAAGGCCGGATGATGGCGGCCACCCCCTGGTGGGTGACGGTATCGGCGTCGGGGATGGGCAGTTGCTCCACCTGCCTCACCGCGATGCCGTGGCGGTTGGCCAGGCCGTTGAGCTGGTGGAACCCCTGGGATTCACGGCCCTTCAGGAGGAAGAGTTCCGTGATCTGCTGCGGCTGGTGGCGGAGGAGTTCCAGCACCGGGTGGAGGCCCCAGATCATGAGGGGCGCCGGGCGGGGCGTCGGGCGGTTCGCTTTCTTCATGGGCTGGGGATGGCCACGGGCGCGCCGTTTGCGTCCCTGCGGCCCCGGCAGCGCTCGGCCAGGATCACCGCCTTGAGCATGACGCTGGCCGCGGTAAGGTCGTCGTTGACGATGAGGTAGTCGTACCAGTGGGCCTCGGCCATCTCCTTTCTCGCATTGGCCAGCCGGATCCGCACCGTCTCCGCCGCCTCGGTGCCGCGGCCGCTCAGCCGTTTTTCGAGTTCCTGCCAGGAGGGCGGGGCGACAAAGAGGAAAACAGCGCCGAGATCGCGTGCCTCCTTGATCTGCCTGGCGCCCTGCACGTCGATGTCGAGGAAGAGATCCACCCCGGTGGCGAGTTTGTCGGCCACTGCCTGCCTGCTCGTGCCGTAGAGGTTGGTGTGCACCTCGGCCCATTCGAGGAAGGCGCCTGCCTCGCGCATGGCCAGAAACTCCTCGCGGCTCACGAAGTGGTAATCGACCCCGTTCCCTTCACCGGGTCGGGGTGGCCTGGTGGTGTGGGAGACGGAGAAGCCCAGGTTGGGCACCTCGGCCATGATCCTTTTCAAGAGGGTGGTCTTGCCGGCGCCCGAGGGGGCGGAGATGACAAAGAGGGTGCCGCTCATTTTGCCCCCTTCCTGGCCGGGGCAGGCGGCGGCTCCGGCTCCTCGTCCTTTTCCTTGCCCGGCGCGGCGGCAAAGCGCATGGTGATCGTTTCCGGCTGCACCGAGGAGAGCACCACGTGGTTGCTGTCGAGGATGATGATGGAGCGGGTGCGACGGCCCTCGGTGACGTCGATGAGCCTTTTTTGCTCCTTGGCCTCGTCCTTCAACTTCTTCATGGGCGACGACTTCGGGTTCACCACCGCCAGCACCCGGCTGGCGAGCACGGCGTTGCCGAACCCGACGTTGATCATCCTCTGGTCCATAAGACACCAAGTTAATGAAGAATTAAGAATGAAGAATGCAGAATGAAGAGAGCAGGTTTTTTAATTCTTCATTCTTAACTTTTCATTCTGCATTTATTCCAGATTCTGCACCTGCTCGCGCAGTTTTTCCACCTCGTTCTTCATCTCCACGGTCTGGTGGGAGATCGTCACCTCGCTGATCTTCGAGGCGGTGGTGTTGATCTCGCGGAAGAATTCCTGGAGGAGGAAATCGAGGCGGCGGCCCGTGGGCTCGGGCGCGGCGAGGAAGTGGCGGAACTGTTCGATGTGGCTCTTGAGCCGGACGATCTCCTCGGTGACGTCGGATTTGTCCGCCATCACCGCGACCTCCTGGGCGAGCCGCACCGGGTCGAGGGTGACGCCGGCCAGGAGCGTGGTGAGGCGCTCTTTCAATTTCTCGCCCCGCCTGGCAACGAGGCTCGGGCTCTGCGCCTCGATGGCGGCCACTGCCTTCTCGAAGTCACTGAGGCGGGAAAGGAGTTCCGCCTTGGTGGCCTCGCCCTCTGCCTCCCGCATGCGGCGGGTGCTATTGAGCGCCATCTTGAGGGCCGCTGCCAGCTCGGGCCAGGCAGCAGCCACATCCTCCTGCGCCTCCACGGCGGCGATCACGTCGCGGCAATCCTTGAGCATGGCTAAAGTCGGCCCATCGGGCAGGGCGAGTTCGTCGCGGATGGCAACGAGGCACTGGTGGTATTCCCGGGCCAGGGCGAGGTTGGCGGTGAGTTTCATGGATTCCGCCGCCTCGCCGCTTACCGTGACCAGCACGTCCACATGGCCGCGGCTGTACCAGTTGCCGATCTCCCGTTTGATCTGCTCCTCGAACTCCGCGTACTTGCGGGGCATCTTGATCTTGATGTCGAGGTAGCGGTGGTTCACCGAGCGGAGTTCCACGGTCCAGGCGCGGCCGTTGGCAGAGGCCTCGCCGCGGCCAAAGGCGGTCATGCTGCAGGGGTAGTTCATGCGATGGCCCTCAGGAGTTCCTCGGTGGAGGCGGTGGCGGTGCCCACCTTGCCCACCACGATGCCGGCGGCGAAGTTGGCGAGTGTTGCGGCCTCGGCAAAGCCAAGGCCCACGGCCAGGCCCAGGGCCAGGGTGGCGGCCACGGTATCGCCGGCGCCGGTGACGTCGTACACCTCTTTTGCCACCGTGGGGATGGTGTAGAGCGGCTGGCCCTTTTCAAAGAGGGCCATGCCCGCCTCGCCCCGGGTGATGAGCACCGCCTGGCAATTGAGCGTCTTCTGCATCTTCCGGGCCGCGGCGGTGAGTTCCTTTTCGTTGCCGATCTTCATGCCGCTCATCAGCTCCGCTTCGTGGTGGTTGGGGGTGATGATGGTCACACCCTTGAATCGCTCGGCATGGCGGGGTTTGGGATCGACGATGAGCGGGATCTTCGATTTGGCGAGCAACTTGCGGAGATGGGTCATCAGCGTCTGACTGATCATCCCCTTGTCGTAGTCGGAGACGATGACCGCGTCGAAGTCGGCGAGGTGGTTGTCGAGGAAGCGTTTCACCTCGGCAAGGCGCGCCTTGGAAAGCTCGCCGGTCTTTTCCCGGTCGAAGCGGACCACCTGCTGGTGCTGGGCCACGATCCGGGTCTTCAAGATGGTCGGCCGGTTGTCGCTGCGGACGATGCCGCTCGTTGGCGAGCCGAGGTCGGCCAGGAGTTTCAGGAGGTGGTCGCCCATGGCGTCGGTGCCGATCACCCCGCAGAGGGCCGATTTCGCCCCCTGGGCGTAAATGTTGTGGAGCACGTTGGCCGAGCCGCCCAGCATCAGGTTCTCGTGGGTGACGTTCACCACCGGCACCGGCGCCTCGGGCGAGATGCGGGAGACCGAGCCCCAGATGAAGTGATCGACGATGATGTCGCCGATCACCAGGATGTTGGCGGTGTGGAATTTGCGAACCGCTGTCTGGAGCCTTTTTCTGTTCTTGTCCGAAAGAGTCAAGGGTCTGTTCCTTTCATTGTCATGCCGAAGTAGCGCTCGCTGTCGAGAGCGGAAAAAAGCAATTATACGCCATTGGGGAGAGAGGGCAAGCAAAGAAGTATGTTGTCCCGAATGGCGCTAGTTTAAGGTTTTTTGGCAACCGCGGGGAGTAAACTCGGGACTGTCCCCGGCCCCATCGGGGGCTGTCCCGGAAGTTTACGGGTTTTATGCAACCATGGTGGCCAGCGCCGCAAGAGTCTGAGTTTTAGGCTTTTTGCAACT
>JBFLYY010000313.1:0-4410 GCA_040756495.1 Thermodesulfobacteriota bacterium
ATGAGGAAGGCCGGTTTCTCTTGCGGGCAATGGGCATGCCCTTCCGTAAGTAATACAAGGGCAGGGAGGACGTCTTGGCTAAGAAGTCGATGATCGCAAAGTGTAATCGGAAGCCGAAATTCTCGGTACGCGCCTACAACCGCTGTGGCCTCTGCGGCCGGCCGCGGGCGTATTACCGCAAGTTTGGCGTGTGCCGTATCTGCTTAAGGAACCTGGCATCCAAGGGTGAGATTGCCGGGGTCACCAAGTCCAGCTGGTAAGCCGGGCCTGGTCGAAACGGATATCACATCGTATTCAACGAGTAAGGAGCAACAATCATGGCGATGAGTGATCCCCTGGCCGATCTGCTGACCAGGATCCGCAATGCCGGCATGGTCAGGCACGAGAGCGTCGATGTGCCGCTTTCGAAGACCAAGTCCGGCGTGGCCGCGATCCTGAAGCGTGAAGGCTTCATCACGGACTACGAGGTCATCGAGGACAAGGTGCAGGGTGTCCTGCGCATTGCAATGCGATATGACAGCCGGCGCGAGCCGGTGATCAACGGGTTGCGCCGGGTCAGCAAGCCGGGCCGCCGGATCTACGTCAAGCACGACGAGATCCCCAAGGTCATGAGCGGGCTGGGTATTGCGATCATTTCCACTTCCAAGGGCATCATGACCGACAAGGAAGCCCGTGAACAGCGGCTCGGTGGCGAACTGCTGTGTGAAGTGTGGTAATTACGAACCGAGCGACAAGTGGAGTAAGGTCATGTCGAGAATTGGCAAACAACCGATCACCGTTCCGAGCGGTGTGAAGGTCGATATCAAGGGGACGCACGTCAAGGTGACCGGCCCCAAGGGGAACCTCGAGCGCGAGATTCGCCCTGAAATCGCCCTGGAGCAGGCCGACGGCGTCATCCGCGTTTCGGCCAAGGACAACAGCCAGCGCAGCCGGGCCTTCACCGGTCTGACTCGCACCCTGATCAACAACATGATCGTGGGCGTGGTGCAGGGTTTCGAGAAGAAGCTGGTGATCGAAGGTGTCGGTTACCGCGCCGAGCTGAAGGGCAAGGCCCTTTCGCTGAACCTCGGCTATTCCAACCCGGTGGATTTCCCGCTCCCGCAGGGGGTGGCCGCCGTGGTGGACAAGACCAACATCACCCTGCAGTCCATCGACAAGGAGATTCTCGGCGAGACCGCCGCGAAGATCCGGTCGATCCGTCCGCCGGAGCCTTACAAGGGCAAGGGTGTCCGCTACGAGGGCGAGTACATCGCCCGCAAGGCTGGCAAGTCGGCGTCCAAGAAGTAAACAGCGGTTGAATAACGCTTGAGGAAATAGGCACGAGCAATGAGCAAGACAAATCCGACACTTTTGGCACGGCAGAAGCGGGTAAAGCGGATCCGGAAGAAGATCGCCGGCACCCCGGAGCGCCCGCGCTTGCGCATCTTCAAGAGCGCCAAGCACATCTATGGCCAGATTATTGACGATACCGTCGGCCGCACCATTGTCGCCATGTCCACGGTCAACAAGGATTTCGACCGCGGCGACGCCAAGGACAAGACGGCGGTGGCCAGGCAGGTGGGAATCAAACTCGCCCAGTTGGCCAAGGCCAAGGGCGTTGAGAAGGTGGTCTTCGACCGCGGTGGCTATATCTACCACGGCCGGGTCAAGGCCCTCTCCGATGGCGCCCGCGAAGGCGGGCTCGATTTCTAAGCGGTTGCGGCAGGCAAAAGACTGAAATACGTACCTCAGGGGTGTCACCTTGGCAGAATTCAAGAGCAGCAGCACCGATGATCAACTGATCGAAAAGATCGTCTTTATCAACCGGACGGCCAAAGTCGTGAAGGGTGGCCGCCGCTTCAACTTCAGCGCCATTGTCGTGGTTGGTGATGGCAAGGGCCGGGTCGGTTACGGTCTCGGCAAGGCCAACCAGGTTCCCGAGGCGATCCGCAAGGGTGTCGAGAAGGCCCGCAAGGACATGAAGAACGTGGCGATCACCGAGGTCAGCATCCCCCATGAGATCATGGGCAAGTTCGGTGCCGGTCAGGTTCTGCTGAAGCCCGCCGCCGCTGGTACCGGCGTTATCGCCGGCGGCCCGGTGCGTGCGGTGTTGGAGGCGGCAGGGGTCCACAACATCCTGACCAAGTGCCTCGGCTCCCACAACCCGCACAACATGGTGAAGGCGACCCTGGACGCCCTGCGCCGGTTGCGGACCCCCGAGCAGATTGCCTCCCGCCGCGGCCGCAAGGTCCAGGAGATCATGGCGTAACGCCGCCCCGGCATCGGGACGGTCGAACTGCCCGCCGGCGCAAGCGGCGGGCGCAATGTTTGCAGACGGACTTGAGGAAGAGCGATGGCAACAAAAGAGCTCAAGTTGACCCTGAAGAAAAGCGTGATCGGCAGCCCGAAGAATATCCGGGAGACCCTGATCGGCCTCGGGCTGACCAGAACCAACAAGACGATCGTTCGCAAGGATACCCCGGCCATTCGGGGCATGATTGACAAGGTCCGGCACCTGGTGGTGGTGGAGGAATAATTATGCTGACACTGAGCAATCTCTCGCCGCATCCCGGCGCCAAGAAGCAGAAGAAGCGTGTAGGCCGTGGCCAGGGCACCGGCCAGGGCAAGCAGGCCGGTCGCGGCATGAAGGGTTTTAAGTCCCGCTCCGGCAGTGGCATCAAGGTGGGTTTCGAGGGCGGCCAGATGCCGCTCCAGCGCCGGTTGCCGAAGCGCGGCTTTACCAACCCGTTCCGCAAGCAGTACGCCATTGTGAACGTCCAGGATCTGGAGCGCTTCGCCGCCGGCACCAAGGTGGATCGCCAGGCGTTGCTCGAGGCCGGCCTGGTCTCCAAGAAGCATGAGCTGGTCAAGCTGCTCGGCAACGGCGAGATCAAGAACGCCGTCACCGTGGCCCTCGACAAGGTGAGCGACTCCGCGCGGCAGAAGATCGAAGCGGCCGGCGGCAAGGTCGAGGCCTAAGGTAGATCGCCCATGAAGGCGGGGGTACAGAACGCGGCCAACATCCCGGAGCTGCGCCGGCGAATCTTCTTTACCCTGACCATGCTGGCGGTCTATCGGGCCGGGGTGCAGATCCCGACCCCGGGCATCAACGGCGAGGCGCTCGCCAATTTTTTTGCCCAGAAGGCCGGCACGCTCTTCGACATGTTCAACATGTTCTCCGGCGGCGCGCTGGAGAACTTTTCGATCTTCGCCCTGGGCATCATGCCCTACATCAGCGCCTCCATTATCTTTCAGCTGCTCACCGTTGTGGTGCCGCAACTGGAAGCCCTCTCCAAGGAGGGTGAGGCCGGGCGCCGCAAGATCACCCAGTACACCCGTTACGCCACCGTGGGCTTGAGCCTGCTCCAGGGCCTCTTCATCAGCATGGGCCTGGAGGGCATGACCGCTCCCACCGGGGACGCCATCGTCATCGCGGCGGGCTGGAATTTCCGGCTGATGACCATGCTGACCCTCACCTCGGGTACGGCCTTCATCATGTGGCTCGGTGAGCAGATGACCGAGCGCGGCATCGGCAACGGCATCTCGATGATCATCTTCGCCGGCATCGTCGCGCGGATGCCGGCGGCCCTGGCCAATACCTTCCGGATGGTGAGCGCCGGCGAGATCGCCCTTATCCTGCTGCCGCTCATGCTGGTCATGGTGGCGGTGGTGGTGGCGCTGATCATCTTCTGCGAGACCGGCCAGCGGCGGATTCCGATCCAGTACGCCAAGCGCATCGTCGGCCGCCAGATGTACGGCGGCCAGCAGTCGCATCTGCCGCTCAAGATCAATATGTCCGGCGTCATCCCGCCGATCTTTGCTTCCTCGATCATGATGTTTCCCCAGACCATCGGGAACTTCATCAAGATCGACTGGGTGCAGCGGGCCAGCGCCGCCCTGAGCTGGGGCAGCCTGCCGCACACCCTGCTCTACGTGGGCTTCATCGTCTTCTTCTGCTTCTTCTACACCGCGGTGACCTTCAACCCGACGGACGTGGCGGAGAATCTCAAGAAGCACGGCGGCTTCATCCCCGGCGTGCGGCCCGGCAAGAAGACGGCTGACTTCATCGACAGGATCATCGTGCGCCTCACGGTGATCGGCGCCTTCTACATCAGCGCCGTTTGCGTGCTGCCGACGGTGCTGGTCAAGGAGTTCAACGTGCCCTTCTACTTCGGCGGCACCGCGCTCCTCATCGTGGTCGGCGTGGCCATCGACACCATGGCGCAGATCGAGTCCCATACGATCATGCGCAATTACGACGGCTTCATGAAATCGGGCCGTTTCAAGGGCCGCCGGTAACAGGGCGCCCGATGGGCCGGGCCGTCATCCTGAAAACCCCCGCAGAGATTGCGATCATGCGGGAGGCGAATCAGATCGTGGCCGAGACCCTGGCTCTGCTGGAAGCGAAGATCGCGCCGGGAGTGACCACCT
>JBFLYY010000314.1:0-13641 GCA_040756495.1 Thermodesulfobacteriota bacterium
TCCCCTTCCTCATGGAGCCGGTGAACTTCCTGGCCCTCTATGAAAATTCCCGCCGGCAGCAGGCTGCAGGCGGGGAGAAGCAGTAATCACGCACCGCCCCATTAGCCCACAAAGGCATAAAAAAAGCCCGGCGAATGCCGGGCTTTTTCATTGATGCTCCTGACAGGATTCCGGTTAGAGAATTTTGGGCTGGAGCATGATGACCAGCTCGGTTTTCTTGGTGTTTTTCGTGGAGTGGGAGAAAAAGGCGCCAATTCCCGGCACATCACCGAGGAAGGGAACCTTTGTCCGGCTATCGCTTTCGGCGTTGTCGATGAGCCCTCCCACCACCAGCACCTCGCCGTTCTTGACGCGAACCGTGGTGTTCATTTCGCGCAGCTTGATCTTGGGCACGCCAACGGTTCCGCCCCCCACGGTGATGTATTCCACCTCGTTGTTTTCCAGTTTTGATGTGACCGGGGTGAGACTGAGAATGATCTCGTCGTTGTCCATGATGGTGGCGAGTACCGACATTCCCAGACCGGACATGAGGGTTGCCGTAGTCACGGTATAGGAGGGAATACCGCTGTCGCTGATGGTGGTTTCGATCTTGTCGATGTACTTGATGCTGTCTCCCGCGCTGATGAGCGCTGGTTGGCCATTCATGACACTCAGTTTCGGGTTGGCCAGCACGGTGGATGGCCCTTGCGTATCGAGAAAATCGAGGGCGATGGCAAAGGGATTGCCGGTAACGGAGACCTCGGTTACCCCGCGGGCTCTGTTTGCCCGATCGGGATCGTAGATAATGCCATTCGTCGTTGCCGTGCCACCAAAAAGAGTCATCGACAGTCCTTTGCCGCTCAAGAAACTGGTCCAGTCAATACCCCGGGTGTTGGTGTCATCGATGGTGACTTCGACGATTTTGGCTTCAATGGAGATTTGGCGGTAGAGTTCCTTCTTGAGGTTGTCGAGGTAGGTGGCGATTTTATCCACCAATGGCCGAGGCGCGGTCACGGTGATCAGACCGATGGGTTTGTCGATGCTGTAATAGCCTTTGCCTGCCTGGACGTTTCTTCTGGTGGCAGGCGCTGCGGGGGCTGGTTGGGGCTGTTGCGGAGTGGTCGTTTGTGCCGGCGCGGCCGAGGCTGCCGGGGCAGGGGTGGTTTCCTCCCAGATTTCGAGAATCTGGTCGATGTTTTTCTTGATGTTGTCCCAGATGTCAAACTGATTGTTTTCGCTGGTAATCTGGATGTTTCCCTTCACGGCGCTCGTGCCAGTGGTACTCGAACTGCTTCCCAGCACATCCCCACCCACGCCGAGGTTGTACGTCGATTTCATGAAGGGCATGGCCACGTGGAACTTTCGGGTCTCGCGGTATTGCACCACGATGGTGTTGCCCTTCACCTCATGGTAGTAGTCCACCTGGCGGAGGATGTTGTCGATGGCCTCGAAGAAGTCATCCTCGGCCTTGATGTCCACGTCCACCATGGCGGACTGGTCAACGTCGCTGGCCCAACTGACGTTCATCTTCTTGAGGGCGGCCAGTCGCTTCAGGATGTCCCGCAGGGCCACCGGCCCGGTGGTGGAGGAGATGTCCGCTCCCACAGGAATCTTGATCTCCGCGGTGTCACCCAGCGCGAGTTGCGAACCGCTTGCGGACTCCTTGAGCACATAGGAGGGCTGCTGGTAACGGACCGGCAATTGCCCCGGCTCCAAAGGCCTTTGTGCCGCTGTTTCTTCCTTTGTCGGGGAGGGGTCTGCGGTTTTGCTCTTCGTTGTTGGTGCACAGGAGCAAAGCAGCGCAAGCAGCGCTATCATTGCCATCCGTGTCGTTATCCGTGTGCGTTTCATAATCGTATTTTCCTGCCGGGGTTGTTCTTGTTGGTTCATTATCGTCATCCCGTGCGGGTTACATGTTCTCGGCCGCGGCGATCCGGCCCTTGATGTACTGCTGCAGATCTGCTGGCAACGCATACCCGGAGAGGAGGATGGTCCGGTACTGTTGTGCCGCCCCTTGGCGATCGCCCTTTTTGTCCAAAAGGCGGGCCGTGGCCACCATGCTGTCCAGGGTCTCGCCATGGAGTTCCGCGTGTCGTTGCAGCAGGGCAATGGCGCCGTTGTAGCTGTTGTATTCCTCGGCAAAGGCGGCATAGCTGAGCAGCGCCTCCGCCGCAGCCTGGTCGCTGTTGATCGCCTTGTCGAAGTATTCCTTGGCCTCTGGCACCTTTTTCATGTTGGCCAGAGAGATAGCCCCTTGGAGGGCAGCGTTCAGGTTGGTCGGGTCGGCGGCAAAGGCGGTTTTCGCGTAATGCGCGGCCTTGGCATTCTGGCCGAGGTGGACGAGGCAGATGGTGGCCATCCTGCTGGCGAGCTGGGTATTCTCGGGCCAGAGGGAGAGGGCCTTTTCGTAGCCCGCCAGGGCTCCGGCATAATCACCCTTTTTGTCCAGGGCACTCGCCTCACGGATGATGTTCTTGGCCTCCACCACACCCTTTGGAGTCTCGATCCGCTGCGTGATGGCGATGGGTTCGAGCTTTTCGCCGCCCGAGATCGCGATATTCTGGGTGGCGGCCTTGGGCCAGGCAAGCTGTTTCGCCTTGGGCATGATGACGATGGTGTTGAAGCGCTCTTCCTTCTGGAGATCCTTGAGGTTCAGGATGATATCGAGGGCGAAGTCCCACGGTACCTCGTTCAGGGCCAGGGTGAGGGTGCCGTTGACCGCCTCGTCCACCACGATGTTCTGGCCGCTGATCTCGCCAAAGAGGCGGAAGACGTTGTGGAGGTCGATCTTGTAAAAATCAACACTGATCCGTTGTTTGGTGTAGCCGGCAAAACTGTAGGTGTCGGTCGCGGCTGCGGCGGCGGATTGGGCCGGTTTGGCGGAAGTCTTTTGGGGCTTTTTCTTGCCCGGCTTCTTGGGGGAGGGCGTCTCCGCGGAGAGTCTGGTCTTTTTGAGCGGCGGGATAATCGGTTTGATCAGTTCCTCGGCGTTCTCTGCGGCCGCGAGAAGGGCGGAGAGGCTTTTCTCGTCCGTTGTCGCCGGCGTCACGGCCTCGCCTTGCGGAGCAGCGGGCAAGGCGGCAGCAGCCAGGCTGCCCGCTGCCGAGGGCGCCGCAATGGTGACCACCATGCCATCGGGTTGGGGTTGCACGTCGTAGGCAAAGGGTTCCTTGAGGCCAGAGTCGAAGACGACCCGCACCGTCCCGTTGCGCTGCGCTGCCCGGACACCGTCCAAGGGGGCGGTACCGACCTTGTGCTGGAGGGATTTTGCCGACAGCTTGACCCCGGGGATGTCGATGTACATCCGGTCGGGGCGGGTGGCGGTCTTCTTGATTTCCGCTTTCCGGTATTTGGCAATGGGGCCGTTGGCCCGCAGGAAGACCCGGGTAAGCACCGGATCGCTCGTGTCAACCACGATCTCCCGGAGCAGGGTCGCCACCGGCCCGCCGGTTTCCACCTGCACCGCCGAGGTCGTCTCGCTGCCGGCGGCCGCGGTCTTTTGTTTTTTCGTCTTCTTCGACCGGGGCAGGGCGACCTTTTCGCTTTTCACCTCCTTGGCAAAGGCGACGACGATATCGTTGTTGCGCCGCTCCACCGAATAGCCGCGGTCCTCGGCCAGGAGGATCTCCACCCTGGTGATGACCGGTTCCTGTTCGCTCAACACCTGGGCATTCACCTGCTGGATCGGGCCCTGGAGGCTTGCGGGCGGCAGGGCCGCGGAGGGGCTCAGGGTGGCGTCGGCCACGTCGATGATGACCCGCAGCGGCTCGAAGAGTTCGTACATGGTGTAGGTGGGCGGCGAGTTGCCCAGAATCCGGAGCTGAAATTCCTCGGCGTTCTGCTCCACCTTGATGGCGGAGATGTGATACGCGGACTCCTTTTTCGCGGCCGTGGTTCCTGGTGTCGCCCCGGTCCAGCGAGCCGATGCCAGCGTCAGGGCCAGCAGGGCGGTGAAGATGAGAGGCAGTCGGGCGCGCACGCTCATGGCTTCTTGTCTCCGTCTTTCGTTAGCACCATCTCCACGGTGCGGTATTGTTTTTCCTTGGTCGTCGAAAAGGCCTCCTGCCGGATGATGACCTTGTTGCTGAGGATCTCGACCACCTCGCCGTTGCGGCCGATTTTAGACCCTCGGCGGAGGGTGTAGCCGATGCCGG
Source organism: Thermodesulfobacteriota bacterium (assembly GCA_040756495.1). Lineage (GTDB taxonomy): Bacteria > Desulfobacterota > Desulfobulbia > Desulfobulbales > Desulfurivibrionaceae > JAJZRJ01. The sequence goes on from JBFLYY010000314.1 coordinate 4,134, forward strand.
CGGAATCCTGGACCATGGCCACCGGCCCCTTGCGGGAATGGACGATGGCCACCAGTCTCAGTTGCCCTGGCTCGAAGCGTTCCATGCCGGCAATGTCGCTGCTCGCCGCGCCTTTTTGTGGCTGCTGGGTGAGGAAGGGGAAGAAGGGGTCGGGCCGGCCCTCGCGCTGGTAGACAAACGCCGCGGCCGGGGAATTCTCCTGCAGCAGCTTTTCGATGGCGGCCATCGGGTCCGCTTCTTCCGCGGCCGACGGTGATGCCGGCGGCGGGGGTGGGGTTCCCCCTTGCTGCGCCACGGCAAGGCCGAACCATGCCGGAAGGCAGGCCAGCACCAGCCACAACCCCGTGGCAACCGTCACGCCGAGGCGCCGTGGCCGGCCGTTATTTTTTCTTCTTTCCTTTTGCATTGGCGTCCGCTGGTGGTGTTTCGAGAAAACGATAGGTCACCAGATTGAAGGTGGAGTTGAGGGACATTTCCTTGCCGGCCTGGGTGGGGGTTCCCATGGTGAGGTTGACCACCGAGACGATCCGGGGCAGTTTGCTGATCTTGTCCAGGAAGACGCCGACGCTGTGGTACGGCCCGGCCACGGCGATATCCACCGGGATTTCCGCGTAGAATTCCTTCGGCACCTCTGACTTCGGCTGGAAGGAGAGAAATTCCAGGCCGGAGTTGGTTCCCTGACCCGAGATGTTGGTGAGGAGGTTCGGGATTTCTTTCTGTTCCGGCAACATGAGGGCCGCGGCCTTGAACTGCTCCTCCACCGCCTGCATCTCGGCCCGGTGTTTGTCGATCTCCCTGGCGATCTTTTCGACCTTCTGCAACTCCTGCTCAAGCTGGCCTTTCTTTTCGTTCAGCTGGCCGATTTCCGTGTTTTTCGGCATGAAGACCAGAAAGGTGCAGGCGACCACCGGCAGGGCCCAGGCGCCGATACAGATCAGCAGTTTGTGCTGGGGAGTGAGGCGACTGACCTTGGTATCGACAAAGGCGTCAAATCCCTTTTTGAGGGCGTCGAGTTTCGGGTTCATTGTGGTGCCCCTTCCTTGGCGGGTGCAGAAGCGGGGGCCGCAGGCGGTGTTGCGGGGGGCGGGGTAATGGTCATGGCGAGGGAGAACGATTTCAGCTTCTGACCGGCCACCACCGTCTGCGAGGCATTGGCCAGTTCGGCCGGGCCGAAATAATCCGAGGCCTCCAAGGCCTTCATGTATTGGGCAATGGTCGCGTTGTCGAGGGCCACGCCGCTCAACTGCAGCGAGTTGCCGCTCGCCTTGAGCGAGGTGAGCCACATGCTGGCCGTCGGTGTCCGGTTGGCGATTTCGTCCAGCACATGCACCATCAGTTGGGATTCGGACTTGAGCTTCTCAACGGCCTCCAGTTTGGTTTCTAATGTCTTTTTGTCCTTCTGCAGCTTGTCGATCTGCTTGACGATCCGATCCACGGAGTTGCGCTTGTCTTCCAGCGCCTTGATTTCCTCGTTCAGGCCATTTGCCTTCCGGGCCATGCCGAGACTGATGCTGGCGAGTACGAGCAGTACGCCGAGGAAGGAGGCCGCAAAAAGCAGCACCTCGTTGCGCAGGCGGAGCTTGCGTTTGATTTCCTTGATGGGCAGCAGGTTGATGCGGATCATGCCGTTTTAAAACTCCACAGGGCGGGTTGCCAGGCCGGCTGCCAAGGCCATCTGTGGGGCAATGGCCTTGAGATAGGCGGGGTCGATGGCGGTGGTGTCGAATTCCGCCTTGGCAAAGGGGTTGAAGATCTCGACCCGAACCCCCGTCTCCTTGGCGAAAAAATCCGCCAGGCCGGCGATGCGGGCGCCACCGCCGCTCAGGACGATCTTGTCGATGGGGGCGTCGGGATAGTTGGAGGCGTAGAAATCGAGGGCCCGTTTGATCTCCGTTACCCACTGGCGGCAGCTTTCCGCAAAGATCCGTTCGATGTCGTGTTGCAGGTCGCCCGCCGGTTGCACGCCCGTTTTCAGGGCCTCTGCCTCTTCGTAAGGCAGGCCGAGGCGGGCCTGGAGTTGTTCGGTGAGCTGGCGGCTGCCGAGAACCACGTCTCTTGCCAGCGTGGAAATGCCGTGGGAGATGATGTTGATGTTCATCTTGGAGGCGCCGATGTCGATCAGCATGACGTTGTCGTCCAGGCCGAGGTTGGCCTCAAAGGCATTCTCCAGGGCAAAGGCGTCCACATCGACCACCACCGGCTTGAGCCCTGCGGTGCGGAGCATGTTGAGGTAGCCGTCCACCACTTCGCGTTTGGCCGCCACCAGCATGACGTCGGTCCGCTCCTCGCCTTCGGTGTTGGTGTGCAGATCCTGGAAATCCAGATAGACGTCGTTGATGTCGAAGGGGATGTACTGCTCGGCCTCTTCGTGGATGTGTTTTTCCAGTTCCGCCTCGCTCATCACCTCCAGGTTGATCTTTTTCACGATCACCGAATAGCCGGAGACGGAGAAGGCGACCTTCTTGCCTTTGATCTTGAGGTTTCCCACCAGGGTGGCGATGATCTTGGCCACGGCATCCGGGTCGAGGAGGGCGCCGTCTTCCATGGCGTCCGGCGGCATAAGGGCGCTGCCGAGGGAGAGCAGCCGGTAGCCGCCGCGCGAGGTCTGGGTGAACTCGCAGATTTTGATGGAGTGGGAGCCGATGTCGAGGCCGATGGAGAGTGGTTGCGCCTTGGCGAACGGCAGGGAAAGAGAGCCCTTGAACAGCGAGGGAAGTTGCAGGTTGGGACGTTTGAAATCCATAAATGGCGCTCGCGGGCTCCCGGCGATGGCGGCTTTTTCTTGTGGCGCTAGGAACGAATTTTTGGCCCCCGAGAAAAGAGCGAAAAATCATGGCCCTGCGCCAGGCAGCGCTTGTCTTCTTGCATTAGAGACAGAAAAGGAAAACGGTGTCAAGCGGAAAATAGGCGTTAACTGGCGGAATTTCAAAAAAAAAGCGGGAAAAGAGGGCGCGGGGGCGCGGGGGGAAGAGAAAGGCGATTGATGTTTTTTGTTTGAAAATCAATCTGTTGTGTTGTGGTGCAGGCGTGGCGGGAGGTGGCGGGTCGGCTTCCGCGACGCGGCGTGGGGCAAGGATTGCCGCTGGGTGTCGCGGTGGGCGGTTCACCAGAAGGGCCTTGTCTTTTCTCATACTTTGGGGTATCTTCGTCACGATTTTACCCTCAATGGAGGCCCTTCCCCTTGCGTACCGAGCCCGCCGAGGCCAACAGAAAGTCCGTACTCCGCGAATACGCGGAGGCCATCATCATCGCCCTTTTGCTGGCCTTGTTCATCCGTACCTTCGTGGTCCAGGCCTTTAAGATTCCTTCCGGTTCCATGATTCCCACCCTCCTGATCGGGGACCATATCCTGGTCAACAAGTTCGCCTACGGCGTCAAGAATCCCGTGACCGGCACGATCTGGGTGCCGGTGGGCGAACCGCGGCGCGGGGATGTGGTGGTCTTCAAGTTTCCCCAGAACCCCGATCAGGACTTCATCAAACGGGTCATTGGCATTCCGGGCGACGTCGTGCAGGGCATTGACAAGAAGGTCTATGTCAACGGCCGGCTGCTTGCCGATGGCCCGGCCGTTCACCTCGACCCGCAGATGGTTCCCGGCGGCATTCAGCCGCGCGATACCTTCGGGCCGTTGACGGTGCCTCCCCATGCGCTTTTTGTGATGGGAGACAACCGCGACAACAGCCATGACAGCCGTTTTTGGCAGTTCGTCGATTTTCGCGCGGTCAAGGGCAAGGCCTTTATGCTATATTGGTCGTGGGATCACGACAACTTTGCCGTGCGCTGGAGCCGGCTCGGCAACCTCATTCACTAGCGTCGCTGGCGGCCTTGGGCCGCCTCCCTCATAGAGACATCTGAGCGTTCGCCTGGGCAGCCATTCCCTGAGTTGCCCGTGGCAAGGTGGAGCATGGCAATCGAGCAGCCCTTTTCGCACAAGCATGTCCTGAGTCTGGCCGACCTCTCGCCGGCCGACATCCGTCTGGTGCTCCAGACCGCCTCCTCCTTCAAGGAGATTTCCCAGCGCGCCATCAAAAAGGTGCCGACCCTGCGGGGCAAGACGGTGATCAATCTTTTCTTCGAGCCGAGCACCAGAACCCGTCTCTCCTTCGAGGTGGCGGCCAAGCGGATGAGCGCCGATACCTTCAACATCTCCAGTTCCGGCAGCAGCACCGCCAAAGGCGAGACCCTGATCGACACCGCGAAGAATCTCGCGGCCATGAATCCGGACTGCATCATCATCCGCCACTCCCGCTCCGGCTCGGCCCGCCTCCTGGCCAGCCACATCAACGCCTCGGTGATCAACGCCGGCGACGGCACCCACGAGCACCCCAGCCAGGGGTTGCTCGATCTCATGACCGTGCAGGAAAGGAAGGGAAGGCTCGACGGCCTCAAGGTGGCGATCATCGGCGACATCACCCACAGCCGGGTGGCCCATTCCGACATCATCGGCTTCAGCAAGATGGGGGCCGAGGTCCATGTGAGCGGTCCGGCCACCCTGATTCCCAAGGGTATTGAAGAGCTGGGCGCCACCGTGGCCCCCAGCGTGCGGGAGGCGGTGGCCGACGCCGACGTGGTGATGGCGCTCCGGATCCAGAAGGAGCGGCAGCAGGATCCGCTCTTCCCCTCGCTGCGGGAATACGCGACCTTTTTCGGGATCAGCCGGGCGGTGGCCGATCTGGCCAAGCCCGACGCCCTCATCATGCATCCTGGTCCCATCAACCGCGGGGTGGAACTCGACCCGCAACTGGCCGACGGCCCGCGTTCGGTAATCCTGGAACAGGTGACCAACGGCGTGGCGGTGCGCATGGCCCTGCTCTATCTGATCATGGGAGGCGATTGAGGTTCATGGGTCAGGCCTTGTTGCTGCAAAACGGACGGATCATCGATCCGGCCAACGGGATCGACACCCAGGGGGATCTCCTCGTCGCGGGCGGGCTCGTTGCCGGGATCTTCCCTGGTGGCGCGCCAGCGGCGCAGGTTGCCGGCGCCGAGGTGGTTGATGCCACCGGCAAGTGGATCGTGCCGGGGCTCATCGACATGCATGTCCACCTGCGGGAGCCGGGCGACGAGCACAAGGAGACCATCGCCACCGGCACCAGGGCGGCGGCGGCCGGCGGCTTCACTGCCGTGGCCTGCATGCCGAACACCAGGCCGGTGAACGACAGCGAGGCAGTCACCGCCTTCATCCTTGCCAAGGCGCAGGAGGGTTCGGCCCGCGTCTATCCGGTGGGGGCGATCAGCCGCGAGATGAGGGGCGAGGCGCTGGCGCCTTTGGGCGAATTGCGGCGCGCCGGCGTGGTGGCGGTGACCGACGACGGCCGGCCGGTGGGCAACAGTCAACTCATGCGGCGCGCCATGGAGTACGGCGCCAACCACGAACTGCTGGTGATCTCCCACGCCGAGGAGATGAGCCTCAGCGAGAACGGGGTGATGAACGAGGGGCCGCTCGCCACGCGGCTGGGGTTGCGCGGCATTCCTCATATTGCCGAGGAGATCATGGTCTACCGCGACCTCGCCCTGGCCTGTTACACCGGCCGGCCGGTGCATATCGCCCATGTGAGCACCCGCGAGGCGGTGGACCTGATCCGCCGGGCCAAGGCGCAAGGTTGCCGGGTAACCGCCGAGACTGCCCCCCACTATTTCTCTCTCACCGAGGCAGCGGTGGACCGCTACAACACCCGGGCCAAGATGAACCCGCCCCTGCGCACCGCCGCCGATGTGGCCGCCATCCGTCAGGGGCTTGCCGACGGCACTCTCGATGCCATCGCCACCGACCACGCGCCTCACAGCGAGCTGGAGAAGGAGGTGGAGTTCGACCTGGCGGCCAACGGCATCGTTGGTCTCGAGAGTTCGTTGCCGCTCGGCCTGGTTCTGGTGCGCGAGGGGCTCATCACCCCCGCCCGGCTGGTGGAGCTGATGAGCACAAATCCCGCCCGCATCCTCGGGGTGGCCGGGGGCACGCTGTCGCCTGGCGCGGCCGCGGACGTGACGGTGATCGATCCCGAGGTACGTTTTGTCTTTTCCGAGGCGGACCTCGCCTCGAAGAGCCGCAATTCCCCTTTTCTCGGCTGGGAGATGCAGGGGCGGGCGGTGCTTACCCTCCTGGCCGGCCGCGTCACCTTCCGGCGTTAACCGCCTCGTTTTGCCACGAAAAAAGCCCGTTTCCCCGACAGGGAAACGGGCTTTTGCTTTTTTGCGAACAGCGGGGAGAACTCAGCTCTTGGTGTCCAGCAGCATGCCGAGCATGGCATCCTCGGTCTGGACGGTCTTGAGGTTGGCCTGGAAGAAGCGGCGGCTCAACATCAGGTTGGGCAGTTCCTCGGCGAGATCGACGTTGGACTTTTCCACCAGGGTCTCGCCTTCGCTGGTCTGCTCGTAGACCATGGGGCCAGGGGTGTTGACGGTCTGCACCTGGGCGGCAACCCCCTGCGGTTCCTGTTCGCTCAGGGTGACAACGGTCTTTTTGTAGCCGTCGGTGTTGACGTTGGCCGTGTTGTGGGCCGAAGACTCCACCTTTTTCTGCAGGGCCATCAGGCCGGAAAGGGCGGCGTGGATTCCCGAAACCATGGTCATCTCCTTTGCGCCGGCGGCGCGCACTCTCCCTTCTCAGTTTTCGTATCGGATTGCCAGAGGGAAAAATTAAGCAAAAAAGCGACCCGCCTCAAGAAAAAAATAAAAAATCAGTTTTCCCGGGTGGTTATCCCTCCGAGGGGCCGCCTTCGTCGTCGAGTTTGCGGCTGAAGCCGCACCCCTTGTCGGGGCAGCGCAGGGAGCGGCCGCTCTTCTTGCTCTCCTTTTCGAGGAGATAGGGCGAGCCGCAGAGGGGGCAGGCCTCCTTGACCGGCTTGTCCCACAGGGCAAAGGTGCATTTCGGGTAGCGGCTGCAGCTGTAGAAGACCTTGCCGCGTTTGGAGATCTTCTGCACCAGTTCGCCGTCGCAGCCCGCCTCCGGGCAGGGCACTCCGGTCGTCATGGCCCGCACGTTCTTGCACTTCGGATAGCCCGAGCAGGCGAGGAAACGACCGTAGCGCCCCTGGCGGTACACGAGCGGCTGGCCGCATTTCTCGCAGACCTCGCCCGACTCCTCCGGCTCTTCCGGCGCCACCGGCACGATGGTTCCCTCCTCGGAGCGGGTGAAATTCTGGGTGTGCTTGCAGGTGGGGAAGTTCTCGCAGGCCAGGAATTCGCCGTTCTTGCCCCACTTGATCACCATCGTGCCGTCGCAGAGGGCGCAAGGGATCTCGGTGGGGATGGCGCTCCGCTTCACCGACTTCATCTCTTCCTTGGCCTTGTCCAGGGTCTGGCTGAAGGGGGTGTAGAAATCGCGGAGCACCTTGACCCACTTCGCCTTGCCCGACTCGATGGCATCGAGCTTTTCCTCCATGGAGGCGGTAAAATCGATGTCCATCACCCCCGGGAAGTGGGCGACCAGCAGTTCGTTCACCAGCTTGCCGAGATCGGTGGGCTGGAACTTGCGCTGGACCAGGGTGACGTATTCCTTTTCCTGGATGGTGGAGATGATGGCCGCATAGGTGCTCGGCCGGCCGACCCCGTTCTCCTCCAGGGCCTTGACCAGGGTCGCCTCGGTGTAGCGGGGCGGCGGCTGGGTGAAGTGCTGCTTGGGGGCAAGATCGTGCAGGGTGAGGGTGTCGCCGCTCTTGAGATCGGGCAGGGTGGCCCCTTCTTCGCTTTCCGCCTCGCTTGTCTCCGCCTCATCGGTCGATTCCACATAGAGGGTCATGAAGCCCAGGAAGCGCATGATGGAACCCACTGCCTTGAGGCCGTAGTCGCCGGCCTCGATCTGGATGGTGGTCTGGTCGTAGATGGCCGGCGCCATCTGGCAGGCGACAAAGCGTTTCCAGATCAGGGTGTAGAGGGCCAGCATGTCCTTGTCGAGGAAGGGGGCGAGGCTCTCCGGGGTCTTGGCGATGTCGGTGGGGCGGATCGCCTCATGGGCGTCCTGGGCCGACTTCTTGGTCTTGTAGACCACGGGCTTGGCGGGCAGGAATTCCTGGCCATACCGGGCCGCGATATGGTCGCGCGCCGCGGCCACGGCCTCGTCGTTGATCCGGGTCGAATCGGTACGCATGTAGGTGATGAGCCCGGTGGGGCCTTCGTCGCCCAGTTCGATTCCTTCGTAGAGCCGCTGGGCCAGCGACATGGTCTTCTTGGCCGTGAAGCGGAGCTTGCGGTTGGCATCCATCTGCAGGGTGGAGGTGATGAAGGGAGGGCTGGAGAAGCGGCGCTTCTCCTTCTTCTCCACTTTGCGCACCGTGTAGGTGGCCTCTCTGAGCGCCTTGGCGTGTTGCTGGGCCGTGGCCTCGTCGGCGATCTTCTCCTTGCGGTGGTCGAGCTTTTTCCCGCCGAGGCTTTCCAGTTGCGCGGTAAAAGGCGGCGGGGTCTTGCCTTCCAGGCGGGCGGCGATGGTCCAGTACTCCTCGGCCACGAAGCGGCGGACCTCCTCCTCCCGCTCGCAGATCATCCGTACCGCCACCGATTGCACCCGGCCGGCGGAAAGACCGCGCCGCACCTTGTCCCACAGGAGCGGAGAGATCTGGTAGCCCACCAGCCGGTCGAGGATGCGGCGGGCCTGCTGCGCCTCGAAGAGGTGTTCGTTGATGGTGGTGGCCTGCTCCAGGGCGGCGAGAATCGCCTTCTTGGTCAGTTCGTGGAAGAGCACCCGGTGGACCGGTTTTTTGGTCTCGCCCAGGGTTTCGGCGATGTGGTGGGCAATGGCCTCGCCCTCGCGGTCCGGGTCGGGGGCGAGGAAGATGGCGTCGGCCTTGGCGGCCGCGTTTTGCAACTCGCTGATGACCTTGCTCTTGCCCTTGATGGTGACGTATTTGGGGGCAAAGTCGTGTTCGATATCGACTCCCAGGGTCTTGACCGGCAGGTCGCGGATGTGGCCGACCGAGGCCTTGACCGTGTAGGCCTTGCCCAGGTATTTCTGCAGGGTGCGGGCCTTGGCGGGTGATTCGACGATGATGAGCGATTTTCCCATAAAGACGCGTGACCTTCCGTTGGTTACGAGGTGGCGCCGAGGCGCAGGTATTGTTGGCCGGGGTGGGAGGCGACCACCCCCTTGAGTTCCAGCCCCAGCAGCAGGGTGGCCACCTTCTGGGCCGAGAACCGGCTGGCGGTGATGATGGTGTCGATGTCCTTGGGATACGCTTCCAGGCAGGCGACGATGGTCTGCTCCTCCGCGCTGAGGGAAACGGCCGGCGTCCTGGGTGGTTCGGCAGCCGCCGGTACGGCATAGTCCAGTTCCGCCAGGATGTCGGCCACCGAGTGGACAAGGACGGCGCCTTCGCGGATGAGGCGGTGGCATCCCTCGCTCTTTGCCGAATCGATCCGGCCCGGCACGGCAAAGACTTCGCGGCCTTGCTCCATGGCCAGTTCCGCCGTGATGAGCGAGCCGGAATGTTTGGCCGCCTCGATCACCACCACCCCCCGGCACAGCCCGCTGATGATCCGGTTGCGGGCCGGAAAGCGGAAGCCCTCCGGCTGGGTG
>JBFLYY010000315.1:0-14100 GCA_040756495.1 Thermodesulfobacteriota bacterium
CTTATGATGCGGCCTATGGTAAGCGACTCAGTCAAGTGCCGGACAGTGGCGAAACAGGCGCGGGCGAGGAGTTTCGGCGCATGAAGCATGCCTCGCAGTATTTCCAGAGGGTGTTGAAACGCTATGGTGTTCGCGACGCAGAGCATTATATTTTAACAAGTATCGATACGGCGAACTCGGAAGGCTATACGCTTTTTGCCGTTGTGTATCGCCCAGTTGACGCGATTCAAGTCGTTGACAAATATGATGGAAGAGAACTCCGCAATTTTTCCCGAGAGGACAGATTGTTTTATGAGCCGTTCGAGCGGGATGCCAGCAATCGCTCTCTCGATAGGGTTGTGGATTGGGCCGGCCTGCCCCGTGATGCGGTTCAGGGCCAGAAGGCGCAAGCTGTTTTGATTACTATGGCAGCAAATGCGGTGGTTGCGAACAAGCAGAGTCTTGATTATTGGCAGGCGGAGCGTCGTTGGCTGGCTGGTGATTTTCGGCAAGTGACGGAAGAAAAGCTGGGGAATGCTCGGCAACGAATGAATATTTGATTGTCTGTTTGTCCTAGCGGAGAGGAAACGAGAGGATATGTGATGACGCCCTTTTCGGTAGGGTTTCTTCAACTAAAGATTCAAGTCGGTAACATTGAAAGCAACGTGATCGGGCTTAACGAGGGGCTGGTGCAGTCGGCCCCTCGCGGCCCCGGCCTTGTCGTGCTGCCCGAGTTGTGGGCCACGGGCTTTGCCTATGAGGCGCTGCCGGCCCTGGCCGCCGAGACCCCGCGACTGCTGCGGGAATTGCAGGGAGAGGCGCGGCGGTACCACCTTCATCTCGCCGGCTCGTTGCCCGAGGCGGTGTTTACCGAGATCGGCACCACCCTCTACAATACCCTGTACATCGTCGGACCCGACGGGCTCTGCGGCCAGTACCGCAAGCAGCAGCTCTTTGCCCCCATGGCCGAGGATGCCCATTTCACGCCAGGCGACGACCCCCAGCCCATCGCGACCGGGCTTGGCCTGATCGGCCCCCTGGTCTGCTACGACCTGCGCTTCCCGGATCTGGCCCGCCACCAGGCTGCCCAGGGCGCCGCCCTGCTGGCGGTCTCCGCCGAGTGGCCCCTGGCTCGGCTTGCCCACTGGCGGACCTTGCTTCAGGCCCGGGCCATCGAAAATCAGCTCTTTGTCGTGGCTGCCAACACCTGCGGTACCGTGGGCGGCACCGAGTTCGCCGGCCACTCCATGGTGATCGGGCCGGACGGCGCCATTCTCGCCGAGGCGGGCGAGGGGCCGGAAGCGGCCTTGGTCGAACTGGAGCTGGGCAGGATTGCCGAGGCCCGGCAGCGGTTCCGCACCGTGGGGGTGAGCCCGCATCGCCATCACGATGCGGACAAGGTCATCGAACTGGCGCCATTGGCGGAACTCGTTGCCCGCTATAAGGCCGTGGGCCGCACGGTGGTCTTCACCAACGGCTGCTTCGACATCCTCCACCAGGGCCACGTCACCTATCTCGAGGCGGCGCGCAAGGAGGGCGATCTCCTCATCGTCGGCTGCAACTCCGACCGCTCGGTGCGTTCCCTGGGCAAAGGGGACGACCGGCCGGTGAACCATGAAGAGAGCCGGGCCAGGGTGCTGGCCGCCCTGGGGTGCGTTGATTTCGTGGTGATCTTCGACGAGGAGACGCCGCAGCGCCTCATCACCACCCTCATGCCCGACGTGCTCGTCAAGGGCGGCGACTGGCCGGTGGAGAAAATCGTCGGCGCCCCCGAGGTGCTGGCCAACGGCGGCCGGGTGCTCTCCATCCCCCTGGTGGAGAACTTCTCCACCACCAGCCTCCTCGGCAGGATCAGAACATCGTAACTGCCACAAAAAAGCCCGGGCGACTTCTGCCCGGGCTAGCTTCTCATCTCATGTTGTATGGACGCCTCATGGACGGGGCGAGGCTGGCGGCGTTCCAATCACACCAGGGGGTGTCCCCATGGTGCGAAGAGCCTCTTGCATCTGGTTGAAGCGCTGGGAGTCGATCTGGCCCTGCTGTGCGGCCATGTTGAGGTCATTTGTCATGCGTTGAGCGATGTCGTTGAGCGTGGGGGGCGGAGCGGAGGAACCTGCTAAGTAGGAGCCTGCGCCAGCGCTGAAAGTGGCAGCACCATTGTCGATAGCAGCGGAACCAAAGAAGGGGCTCGCGCCAGAGGAAGGGGTCAATGTTGCATTAAATCCCCCGTTGGGAGAGAAGCCTGGAGCAGTAAAAACTGTAGGCGGGGTAACTGGTGTTGGTGGTGGAGCAGGTGCGGCAACGAGAGCTTCTCTGGCCGGGAGGCCATTGGCAGGTGCCACGGGAGGTTGGGGCACAGCTATCTCCGTCGGCAACGATGGGGCAACCACAAACGATGGTTTGATAGGTGTGCCAAGTGCGCTAAGATCCTTCTCCAATGCCTGGTTAATCGACACCCAGTCCTTTTGAATCGCTATCCAGTTACTGTTGTTGGCGCTTCCGCTATAGAAAACGGCCTGGAAAGCGTGACCGGCAGGGGGAGCCCCTGCGTTTTGGGGAGGAGTACTCGGCGCTTGGGGGATTCCTGTAACTGCAGGTTCTGTTATTGGTGGCGGGGCAATGGCCACGTCGGTGTTGACTGTCCCCATGGTGATTCCGGAAGAGATAGTGCCTTCTGCAGAGCCGATATCGGCAAACGCCAACAGGCTGATCACGGAGATGGTGGGTGCCAGCAGGAAAAAGGGGATTTTTTTCTGCATATCAGCTCCTTGAGGATTGGGTTGTGACCAAGTGCTTCAACATATAACAAAATGATGCAGAGTGGCATAGCAAAAAATAGGGTCTGTTTAGCCCCCTTTCCCTTGATGGGAATTTATTGCAACCCTCACGCGCCCCTAACAGATTGATCCGATGGTGAGGTGTGTGACCCATAGGGAAGGAGGGGTTATGGCTCAGAACAAGACGAAGAAGACCCAGACGCGCGCCCTGGAAAAGGCGGCCAAGTATATCTGCACCGCCAAGTGCGGTCTTTGCCCCATGGTGGTGGAAAAGTACCCCTGCCCCCGGCAGTGCACCCTCACCACCAAGCCGTGGCAGTGCTGGGCCGCCTATTTTGCCGAGATGGCGCCGCCTACTCCGCGGCCAGCAGGCAGAGGTGTCGCCAGGCGGCCGGCAATTGGCCGGGAGTGATCCCCAGCTGCTGGCAGAAATTCTCGAGTTCCGCGGCCGTGCAGTTCACCGATGAGGGCCGCACCCCCTCTTGGACCTCCAGTGCCTCGTTGTGGAGAAAGGCGGAGAGCGCCGTTGCGATCTCCTGCCTTAGGCGGGCGTCGCAGGCGAGTCGCTGGCGGCCGCGGAATTTCCCCAGCCGTTCCCAGTTGAAGATCGCCCGTTTGATCCCCCGGTAGAGGCGAAGATCGCGGTTGGCCGGGTCGAGGTCGCGCAGCAGGATCTCCCGGTAGCGCGCGATCACCTGACTTTCCAGTTGCCGGATCTCCGCGGCGGTCAGGGTCACGCCTGGCCCCTCCGGATCGGCGGTGAGATAATGGAGGGCGCTGTGGAAGGCGATCTCCGGGATCTCTCCCGAGTTCCTGACGATCAACAACTCTTCAGCCAGCAGATTTTTTTTGTCGTCGAGATTCATGGGTTCCGGTGGCGGCGCGGTGGTGTCGTGGTCCGGCCGTCAGATATAGCACGGCGCCGGCAAGACGGCATGGTTTTTCGCGTCCTTGCCAGCCACTCTCCTGGGCAGGGAAAAAATTCCTTAAAGAGCTTCACGGGTTATACCGATGAACAAGGACAAAGGCCCAATAGGGCCTGGGCCGCCATTCCGGAGAAGTGGCGGCGCGCGCCGGCAACGCCGGCATGGAGAACAAAGGAGGAAGAGGATGGACTCGCGCGTTGAGCGGTTTCCGCGCCATCGTCGGTGGTGCGCTGTCGTCGGTTGCGGCCTGTTGGCCGTGCTCTGTCTGCCTCCCCGGCCGGCCCAGGCCTTTCTCTCGTTTCTCGCCGACCCCAAACCCCAGGTTGCCAAGCCCGCCCCGCTGCCGGTGAACGAGGCGGCCAACCTCCACGCCCAGGTCCGGGAGCTGGCTGCCGGTCTCTTCGCCAGCCTGCGCGACGCCGACCCCGAGGACGGCGATCTGGCCGAGGGGCTCATCGTCTGCACCTTTGTCGATCTCAAGAAACTTACCCGCACCTCTTCGCTCGGCCGCTATGTGGCCGAGCAGCTCATGGGCGAACTCCAGCAGCAGGGCTACACCGTGAAGGAGCTGCGCAAGGGCACCAGCGTGGTGGTCCAGGAGAAGCGCGGCGAGTTCGGCCTTTCCCGCGATCCGGCTCAACTCAAGGAGGACGTGGCCGCCGGCGCCATGCTCACCGGCACCTATACGGTAACCGGCGAGCAGGTCATCCTGAACGCCCGGATCATGGACAACCGCACCGCCACGCTGCTCGCCTCGGCCACCGCCATCATCCCGAAGAACAAGGTGGCCAATCTGCTGCTTGCCGACAGCGCTGCGCTGGCCACGCGCAAGAGCGAGCCGATCTACATGAAACGGCTGGAGTTGTAGCCGGAGCAGTTGTGATACAATGAAGCGGGCAAGGGGAACGGCTTCTCCTGCCACAGCGAAGACCAACGAGGCAGGATCAGTTCAGGGAGGAAGAAGACAATGAAGCGATACCGGGTGCAGGTGGTGGTGGGGTGCATGGGGCTCTTGCTCGGCCTCGGCAGCGTGTCCTGCGCGAGCAAGACGGCGAAGGGCGAGGGGCCGGAAACACCCCCGAAGAAGGCGGCCACCGAGGAGACGCGCCAGCCCGACGTCCATGTCAATGTCATGCAGGTGAACCGGCAGGGCAACGAGCCGCAGGAACAGGCTGCCGGCCAGGAAGGCAAGGAGCAGCCGACTCCGGCCACCGCCCAGAACGGCGCGCCGGCTTCGCCGCAGGCCGCGGCCACCCTCCAGGCGCAGCGGGTGCCGACCAGCCATCGGGTCTTCCAGTACATGCCCGACGCCTCGAAATCCCTCGGCACCGAGACTCAGCTCTCGGAGATCTCCAAGGAGATCGCCGGCAAGGTCTTCTACGAACTGAAGGAAGAGGGTGAGCGCAACTTCACCGCCAGGATCGCGGTGGTCTCGGCGGTGCCCCTTTCCGATCTCAAGCGCGACAGCGAGTTCGGCCGGGTCATGGGTGAATACCTGATGACCGATCTCGCCGACCGCGGCCTCAAGGTCACCGAACTGCGCCTGTCGAAGGAGATCAGCATCGTGCCCCAGACCGGCGAGTTCATCATGTCCCGCAACATCGCCGAGCTGGCCAACCATGCCCCGGAACTCGACTACGTGGTGCTGACCACCTTCTCCAATACCCGCAAGACCCTCATCCTGCAAGGCCGCCTGGTGGCGCTCAAGGATGGCCAGGTCAAGACGAGCTGGCGTTACGGCCTGCCGCTCAACCGGGAACTGCTCGGTCTCTTCCACCAGGGGGAGGCGCCGTTCAAGATTGCCGTAAAGGGCGTGCAGAAACAGTGAGCCACAGGGCGAAGGCCGCATTGGGCGCGGGGAAAGAACGAGGGAACGCTATGACGACGAAACATCTGGCACGGATTGGCGCGGCCTGGCTGTTGGCCGCAGGATTGACGACAGGCTGGGCGCCGGCGGCGCTGGCCATGGAAGGGGTGAGCGGCGTGCCCCCGGTGGCGGCGCCGGAGCCGCCGGCCAGCAGCTACGCCTCGCTCACCCATGTGGTGACCATTGTCTGCG
This sequence comes from Thermodesulfobacteriota bacterium, assembly GCA_040756495.1. Taxonomy (GTDB): domain Bacteria; phylum Desulfobacterota; class Desulfobulbia; order Desulfobulbales; family Desulfurivibrionaceae; genus JAJZRJ01. The sequence continues at coordinate 5,742 of JBFLYY010000315.1, forward strand.
ACGACGCCATGGAGCGCTTCTACAACTTCTTCGGCGCCGCGCCGGTGGTGGTGGAGCCCTTCGTGGTGCTGGGCGAATTCTCCCCCGGCAAACGGGTCACCCTGCTGGGCGCCACCCTGGCCGACCAGATGAGCGCCGGCATCAACAACGAGGCGATCGCCCAGCCCATCGCGGCCGGGGCGGCCACCGAGCAGCGGCTGCGCGGCCTGCTGCAGGAGGTGGACGGCTATCTCCGCATCCACATGAACGGGCAGAACAGCAGCGGGGACTGGCGTTCCTATGTGGTCACCGTGGAGATGTCCGAGCCGATTTATCGGGCCCTGCACACCTATGTGACCCTGTAGCCCACAGCAAACGGACCGTGACCAATGGCTGAGGAAGCAAAAGGCGCTGGCGAAATCGACGACTGGTTGGCCGATCTGGACGAAGAGCCAGGCGGCGCCGCGGGCGGCGAACTCGATCAGTCCGACATCGACTCCCTGCTGGGCGGCGGCACCGTGACCAAGGAGACGGCTGCGCCCGCCTCGGCGGCAGGCGCGCTGGAGTTGGACCAGTCCGACATCGACTCCCTCTTTGGCGAGGTGGGGGCCGCCCCGGCGGCCCCGCCGCCGGCAGCGAAAGCGGCGCCCCCCGAGGCTCCGGCGGAAGATCTCACCCAGGCAGGGATCGACGAACTGCTGGGCGACACCACGGCGCCGTCGGCCGCACCGGCGGCCGGCGAGATGGGGCTCGACCAGTCCGATATCGACAGTCTTTTTGCCGCTCCGGAGCCGGCCCCGGCCAAGGAGTCGGCCCTGGCGGAAGGGGAAGAGGCGCCGAGTCAGGAGGAGATGGATGCCCTCTTCGGCTCCATCGGCCTGGGCTCCTCCGAGGATGCCACCGTTGCCTCAGCCCCCTCGACGCCCGCGACCGCCAAGCCCATTGCCGCCGATGAACCTGGGGCCGAGACCATTACCTTTTCGGATGTGTTGCACGAAGCTGGTTCCGGCGGCGATCAGTTCACGCTCGATGACGATTCCGGCTTTGCCGCCGATGCCTTTGACTTCGACGACAGCATCCCCGACATTCCGGACGAAACCGCGCAAGTGGCCGAAAAGAAGGCGCCAGCCGCCGCGGCCGCCACCGCAGAGGATATCTTCGCCGATGCAGGCACGCAGCAGGAGCTGTCCTCCCTGCTCGCGGCCGGAGACGAAACAATCGGGACCAAAGGGGGGGGGAAACCGTCTGCCGCCATGTCATCCTCAATGAGCAAGTCCACCATCGCGTTCGCGCTCATCGCCATGCTGGCGCTGGGTGGCGGTGCCTACTATTTCATGACCCGGCCCAAGAGCGCCGCCCCGCCGCCACCGTTGCCGCCGGCGGAACAGGCCAAGACCACCACCCAGGCTCCGCCGGCCAACCATCCGCCTACCGTCAAGGACGAGGAAATCAAGCTCGACGAGGCGAGCAACACCGCGGCCATCGCCCTTTCCGCCCAGGACCAGGACAACGACAAGATTCAGTTCGAAATCGTCAAGCCGCCCGAACACGGCCGCCTTTCCGGGGATCTGCCCAATCTCACCTATCTGCCCAACCCCGATTTTCCGGGGGAGGACACCATCGAGTTCCTGGCTGCCGACGGCAAGGAGGCCAGCCCGCCGGGCCGCATCCGCATCGTTGGTCGCGATATGCGGCAGCAGGCCGTGGCCAAGGTGGGCGAGGCCAAGAAGAAGGTCGCCAAACCCGTGGCCCATGCGGTCGATGTGGCGCTCTCCACCATGAGCGGCCAGCCGCTCGTCATCGACTGGCAGAAGGTCTGGAAGAAGGCGAATCGCGCCGCTTACGGCGCCAAGGTGCGGGTCGAGATCGTTGACGCCGGGCTCAAGGGCGGCGCGCTGACCAGTCTGGGCCCGAACCGGCACCGCTACCAGCCGCAGCGGTACTTCAGCGGCACCGAGGCGATTCTCTACCGCTTCCACAACGCCGGCGCCACCTCGCAGACCAAGCAGCTCCTGGTGCGGGTGATGGCGCCGGGCATGGCGCCCGAAGTGCGCCTGAAGCCTCTGGCCGCCGCGTACCAGATCGGCGAGACCGTGGTGCTCGATGCCCGCGCCACGAACAGCGCGACCCCCGAGGCCATGAGTTTCAAGTGGGAACAGCTGGGCGGCACGGCGGTGATCCTGGAGCCGATGAATGCCCAGTCCTCGGCCGTGGCCTTTGTCATGCCCTCCTTCTTTGCCAAGGAACGGGCGCCGCAGCCGGTGGTGCAGGTAACGGTGGTCGATGCCTTCGGTCGCCGCAGCATCCGTACCGTGACCGTGGGGGTGGAGCCGAAGCGCAAAAGCCCGAGCGCCTTGTGGCGGGGAATGGCGGAGAACGGCGTGGCGCCGGAACCGGCCTTGCCGCTGGGCGATTATCCGGGAAGATTGTGACAGGAGTTGTTGCGAGCCCTTTTCACGCAGCCGAGTACCGGAGAACAGGGGCCGGAAAAGGCGCGAGGAGTGTCTGAGGGCGCACGCCCGAATTCCGCCTCGTCCACAGCGCCCCGCTTGTTCGAGGCGCGGAGGGCACGCAAGGAAAATGAACGGAAAAACTGAGCGTTAACGCCCCGTGCAGGCCGCCTTCAGCGCCGCGATCTCCTTCGCATAATCCGCCTTGCCAAAGACCGCCGAACCGGCCACGAAGACGTTGGCTCCGGCCTGGTACACCTCGCCGATGGTGGTGGGCGTGATGCCGCCATCCACCTCGATCCCCACCGAGAGTCCCCGCGCATCGATCATCGCCTTCAAGGCCCGCACCTTGGCAAGCGTCGAAGGGATGAAGGACTGCCCGCCAAAGCCGGGATTCACGCTCATCAGCATCACCAGGTCCACCTCTTCCAGGATATAGTCGAGGCTGGCGAGCGGGGTCGCCGGATTGAGCACCACGCCCGCCTTCTTGCCCAGGTCGCGGATGCGGCGCACGGTCCGGTGGAGGTGGTAGCCGGTCTCGACATGGACGGTGATCCAGTCGGCGCCGGCCTCGGCAAAGGAGTCGAGATAGCGGTCGGGATTCTCGATCATCAGGTGGACATCGAGGGGCAATCTGGTCACCTTGCGGGCCGCCTGGACCACCAGGGGGCCGATGGTGATGTTGGGCACGAAGTGGCCGTCCATCACGTCGATGTGGATGACCTCGGCGCCGGCCTGTTCCACGGCGGCAATCTCCGAACCCAGGCGGGCGAAGTCGGCGGAGAGGATGGAGGGGGCGATCATCAGTTGCTGCATGGCGTCGGTCATGGGGTGCTCGTTGCCTCTGGTTCCGGTGCGTCGGCCGGGGGAGCCGGGGTGGCGGCCGCCGGCCGCGGGGCGCCTTCGTTGCCCACGGTGATCATCACGTGGCGTTCGGGCAGGATGTACTTGCGGGCCATGGCCTGCACGGCGGCGACATCCACCTGCTCGATGGCCCGCACGTATTTGCGGCCGTAATCCTCGCCCAGGCCGTAGGTCTCGTTCAGGGCCATCTCCAGGGCCTGGGCGTTGTTGGTCTGCAACCCCAGCTGGTAGTTGCTGACCAGGACGTTCTTGGCCTTCTCCAGCTCCGCCGCGCTGATTTCGTTGTCGCGAACGCGGTAGAGTTCCTGCCAGATGGCGCGGACCGCCTCTTCCTGCTTGTCGGGGCTGGTGCCGATGTAGATGCCGAACGAGCCGGTGTCGAGGCCGAAGAGGGAGAAGGAGGAGAGGCTGTAGGCCAGACTCTGTTTGTCGCGCAGTTCGGTGAAGAGGCGGCCGCTCTGGCCGGAGAGCACGGTGTCGAGCACCTCCAGGCCGTAGCGATCCTGGCTGGAGAGGGTGGTGCCCAAAAAGCCGACGATGATGTGGACCTGTTCCTTGTCGCGCGGGATCCGGACCAGATCGGGGGAGTAGGGCGGCTCCGGCAGCAGGATGCTCTCTTCGGTGAGGGCCGAGGGTGCCGGCGGCGGCGCCGGCCAGTCGGCAAAGAGGCGCTCCACCGAGTCCTTCACCTGTTCCGCCTTGACGTCGCCCACCACCGCCAGCACCAGCCGGTCCGGCCGGGCGTGCTGGTTGTAAAGGGCCCGGAGCTGCTCGACGGTGAAGGCGCGCAGGGCCTCCTCCGAACCGGCGGTGTTGAGGCCATAGGGGTGGCCCTGGAAGAGGTGCCTGTTGAACTCGCGGAAGGCCACCGAGGGCAGCGAGTCTTCCTGATTCTTGAGCTGGGCCAGCAGCTCCGGCCGCACCTTTTCCGCCTCGGCGGCGTCGAAGGCCGGGGTACGGAGGATGTCGCGCACCAGGGTCAGGCCGTCGTCGGTGAAGCGGGCGAGAAAGTCGGCCTTGACGCCGAAGGTGTTCTTGCCGTTGAAGCCGCTGATGCTGCCCGCCATGTTGGCCACGGCGCGGGCGATTTCCTGGGCGCTCATCCGCTGGGTGCCCTTGGGCAGCAGTTCGCTCAGGAAGGCGAAGGCGCCATTGGTCCGCGTTGTCTCGCTGCGCAGCCCGCCGGGAAAGACCGCCTGGATGGCGACGGTGGGGATCTCCGGATTTTCCCGGACCAGGAGCCGGAGGCCGTTCTCGAGGCGAAAGCTCACCTGGCGCCGGCCGCTGCCGGTGTCGCGGGGCGTGGCGGCGTGGGTTGGCTGCAGCGGCTTGCGGGCCTCGGCCTCGGCCTCGGCGATAAGGGTGGCCAGCGCATTGGCCGGCAGCTTCACCCCGCCTTGGGTGGGGCTCATGAAGCCGACGGTGATCCGGCCGGGAAGGAGATACTGGCTGGCCACGCGCTGGAGCTGCTCCCGGGTCACGGTGCGAACCTGTTCGAGATAGTTGTCCTCCCGCGGGTCGCCGGCGAGCATCTCGAAGGAGCCCAGAACCCGGGCCTGGCCTTCGGCCTTTTCCAGATTGAAGACAAAGTCGCTTTCGAGGTTCCGCTTGGCCCGGGCCAGTTCCTCGTCGCTGACCAGGGTGTATTTCATGCGGAAGGCCTCGGTGAGCGCCCCCTTGAGAACGGCCTGGGCATTGGGCGCGTCGAGCACGGCGGTGATTTCCAAAAGCCCCGGATCATGCGGGGTGAAGGCGGCGGCATCCACCCGATAGACGATTCCCCGATCGTTGCGCAGCGCCTCGTAGAGGCGGGAAACCTCGCCGTTGCCGAGGATGTGGGCGAGGACGTCGAGGGCCGGGGTGTCGGGATTCGCAAAGGCCGGAATCGGAAAGGCGATGGCCAGATGGGTCTGGTTGATGGCGTCGTTTTTGAGGAAGAGGCGCGGTTCCTGCTGGGCCGGCTCCTGCGGGATGACCGGCGCCGGGGTGGCTCCCCGCGGCAGCTTGCCCAGGGTGGCGTCCACCTGTTTCACGATCTCGTTGGCCTGCACGTCGCCCACCACCACCACGGTGAAATTCTCCGGAATGTAGTGGCTGGCGAGGTAGGCGAGGATGTCGTCGCGGCTGATGGCGCTCACACTCTCCTCGCTGCCGCTGATCGGCAGCCGGTAGGGATGGGTGGTGTAGGCGGTGGCCATCAGCTCCTCGTAGAGCCGGATGTTGGGGCGGTCGCGGCGCATGCGGATCTCTTCCAGCACCACCTTTTTCTCCCGTTCCAGTTCTTCGGCATCGAAGGTGGAGTGGAGCACCGCGTCGGTGAGCACGTCCAGCGCCCGCGACCAGTGACGGGCCAGCAGGGTGGCATGATAGACCGTGTATTCGTAAGAGGTGTAGGCGTTGATCCGGCCGCCCACCGATTCGATGTCGCCGGCTACCTGGCCGGGCGGCCGGGTGGGGGTGCCTTTGAAGATCATGTGCTCGATGAGGTGGGTGATCCCCGCCTCCCTGGGCGCCTCGTAGATGCTGCCCGCCTTGACCCAGAGCTGGACCGTGGCGATGCCGGTGCCGGGTGTTTCCTTGACGATCACGGTCAGGCCGTTGTTGAGGCTGGCCTTGTGCAGGTGGGGGGCGATTTCCTTGGCCAGGGCGGCGGGCGTATTCATGGCGGCCATGATACCAAGGATCAGGAAAAGTGGAAACAGTTTCAGCCGGCTGCGGGCGGGGATTCGGTGCATACGGGGCTCCAGGTACGGGTTCGGGTTCGGCTTCCTGCCGTATGGCTCTGGAGGCTGGCCATTACCCTCCACTGTAAAACGACACGGCCATCCCGTCAAGGCGCGGCTTGCCGCGGCCGGCCGAGCAGCAGGAGGCCGGCCGCGATCATCACCAGGCTCAAGAGTTGGCCCATGGTGAGAAGGTCGAAGAGGAAGCCGAGTTGGGCATCGGGTTCGCGGAAGAGTTCGACAAAGGAGCGCATCGCGCCGTAGCCGACGAGGAAGAGACCGAGCAGGCTGCCGCGCCGCCAGCCCCGTTGCCAGTAGCGGTTTTTCGCGCTCCACAGCAGGGCAAAGAGCACCACCCCTTCGAGGAGGGATTCGTAGAGTTGCGACGGATGGCGGGGCAGCGGCCCGCCCTGGGGAAAGAGCATGGCCCACGGCACGTCGGTGACGCGGCCGAAGAGTTCGCCGTTGATGAAGTTGCCGAGCCGGCCGAGGCCCAGGCCGATGGGGGTGGTGACGATGTAGATGTCGGCGGTCTCTAAAAAATCGAGGCCTGCCCGGCGGCAGTAGAGGTAGCCGCCCAGAAGCAGGCCGACAAGGGCACCGTGGAACGACATGCCGCCCTGCCAGGTGGCGGGAATCTCGGCGGGGTGGGCGAGGTAGTAGCCTGGGTTGTAGAAGAGCACGTACCCCAGGCGGGCGCCGAGCACCAGGCTGACGATGAGGGTGAGGTTCAGGTTCTCGAAGTGAACGCCCAGTTTTTCGAGCCGGTACTTCGTGATCTGGTGGCGCACCAGGAGATAGGAGGCGGTAAAGCCGAGCACGTACATGAGGCCGTACCAGCGGACCTGGAAGGGGCCGAACTGGACGAGGACCGGGTCGATGGCGGGGTAGGGGAGCATGGCGGACCACTCGGTGTTGCCGCCCCGTGGCGCGGGCGGACGGTTGTCAAACCGGGGGGAACCCGGTATCATCAGCAAACTGCACCCATGATGCTCAAAAGGGCGATGTTTGGCAATGAAAATAACCCTCTTTGCGGCGAACGCCCGCTTCACCCATTCCGCCCCGGCCCTCTTTGCCGTGCGCAACGCCCTGGAGGCCAAGGTGCCCGGTGCGGCCATCCGTCTGCGCCAGGGAACCATCAACGACCCCTATCACGAGTCCCTCCTCACCCTGGCCGCCGACCGGCCGGATGCCTTCTTCGTTTCGGCCTACATCTGGAGCGGCGTTCTTCTGCGCCGGCTGCTCGTCGATCTGCGCCGGCTTTTCCCGACCACGCCTCTCGTGGTGGGCGGTCCCCAGGCGCCCTGGCTCGATCTGCCGCCGGAGGTGGCCGCCACCGTGGTCCATGGCCCGGTGGAGGGGCTGCCGCCAACCTTCTACGCCGATCTCCTTGCCGGCCGCCTTGGCGCGGAATACCACGCCGACCGCCATGCCCCCTTTGCCATGCCGTACCGGGAGGAGGATTTTCGCCACGAACTCCGCCACCGCCAGATCTACTACGAATCCTCGCGCGGCTGCCCCTTTGCCTGTGCCTACTGCCTTTCCGCGGCCAAGCGCGGGGTGCAACAGCGGGAGCTGCCCGAGGTCTTGGCGGAGCTTGGTCAGATCCTTGCCCACCGTCCCGCCTCGCTCCGTTTCGTGGACCGCACCTTCAACGCCGATCCGGCGCGATCTCTCGTCATCTGGCGCTTTCTCGCCGGGCAAGAGACGGAGACGGCCTGTCATTTCGAGATCGCGCCGGACCTCTTCAGCCGCGAGATGCTCGATTTCTTGGGCACCGTGCCGCCCGGCCGCTTCCAGTTCGAGGTCGGCCTGCAATCGACCCACGCCCCGACCCTGGCGGCGATCAACCGGAAGGTCGATCTTTCGCGCGCCTTTGCCAACATCCGCGCCCTTCGCGCCCTGGACACCATCCACCTCCACCTCGACCTCATCCTCGGCCTGCCCGAGGAGACAGCGGCGAGCTTCCGGCAGTCGTTCAACGAGGCCTTTGCCCTGGCGCCCCATTATCTGCAGATGGGACTGCTCAAGGTGCTGCCCGGCACGCCGCTGGTGGAGAAGGCGGCTGAGTACGGCCTGGTTGCCGAGGCCGAAGCCCCTTACAGCCTCTTGGCCAATCGCTGGCTCGATCAGGCGAGCCTTGCGGAACTCTACTGGCTTGGCGAGAGCGTGGAGTCCTTCTGCAACAACCGTTACTTCCTCGCCTTTTTCCGCTATCTGCGGCAGGTGGAGGACGATCCCTTTGTTTTCTTCACCGGTCTGCGCGATCTTGGCCAGGCGCGCGGCCTCTTCGACCGGGCCAAGACCCAGGAGTTCCTGAGCGGCCTGCTGGCCGAACTCGCG
>JBFLYY010000316.1:0-2204 GCA_040756495.1 Thermodesulfobacteriota bacterium
GATCGTCCAGCTGAGCGATCTCCATCTCGGTCTGCTGGTGGGGCCGGCGCAGTTGGAGCGGATACTGGCCGTGGCCCGCGCGGCGCGGCCCGATCTACTGGTGGTCACCGGCGACCTGGTCGATGTCCAGGCCGACGGGCTTGCGGCCATGGCCGGCCAGTTCCGGGGATTTGCCCCCCGCCATGGCGCCTATGCGGTGACCGGCAATCACGAGTACTACGTCGGCATCGACCAGGCCAGCGCCTTTTGCCGGGCCGCCGGTTTGACCCTGTTGCACGGGCAGGCGGTGGCAGTGGGCGATGGCGCGGTGGTGGCCGGGGTGGACGATCCTGTCGCCGTGGCCAGAGGAATGGCTGCCCCTGACCAGGAGGCGCGGCTGGCGGCCGGGCTGGACCGCCGCCGCTTCTCCATCCTCCTCAAGCACCGGCCAGTGGCGGCGCCGGCCTCGCCCTTCGATCTCCAGCTCTCCGGCCATGTCCATGGCGGCCAGATCGTCCCCTTCAACCTGGCCACCCGCCTCGCCTATCCGGTGGCCACCGGCCTGACGCGTCTGGCCGGCGGCGCTCTCCTTTACGTGAGCCGGGGCAGCGGCACCTGGGGACCGCCGCTGCGCCTTTTGGCCCCGCCCGAGGTGACCTTGTTCGAGGTGGTGCCGGCGGGCCCTGCCTCCAAAGAATCAGGCCGGCCGGGATAATGGCCCACCTCTGCCGTTGCTTTTCCGCGGCAGTCGATTTACTCTACTCCCAGATTTTTTCATTCGAAGCGAGAACACAGAGAGCTGCGTCGTCTTTCTGGCGCCGCCCCTGAAAGGAAGGATGCATGTCTGCCCTGACCCTGACCTACGACAAGCTCGATCAGCCCGAACTGCTCCGGGTGCTGTTCCATCCGCGTGCCGACTGGACCCAACCGCCGGCCGGCGGCGTTGACCACGATCTGGAGGTGGCGCCGGGGGTCTTCCTGACCGTCCGCTATTTCCTCGGGGCGCCGCTCGATCAGCCCGCCATCCTCTTCTTCCACGGCAACGGCGAGGTGGTGGGCGACTACGACGAGATCGGCCCCCGGTTCAACGAGGTCGGCCTCCACTTTGTCGCGGCCGAATACCGCGGCTACGGCAAGAGCGGCGGCACGCCCACGGTGACGGCCATGATCGACGATGCCCATCGAATCCTGGCCGCCGTGCGCGCGCAGTTGAAAGCGGCGGGCCATACCGGCCACCTCGTCGCGATGGGGCGGTCGCTGGGCAGCGTGCCCGCCCTGGAACTGGCCGCGGCCGCCGAGCCGGGGATCGACGGCCTTGTCATCGAAAGCGGCATTGCCCACACCATCCCCTTTCTTCTCTGTCTCGGGGTGGATGTGGCGGCATACGGCATTACAAGCGAGGCGGACGGCTTCAAGAACGTCCAGAAGATCGCCCTGTTCGGAAAGCCGACCTACATCCTCCACGCCCAGCACGACGAGGTCATCCCCCTGGTGAGCGCCGAGCAGCTCCAGGTGGAATGCGGGGCCCACAGCAAGGAGTTCCAGATGGTGCCGGGCGCGGAGCACAACACCATCATCGCCCGCACCGGCACGCTTTATTTCCAGGCGATCAGGCAATTCACCAGGAAGATTGGCCAGACCCGAAGGCCACGGCGGCCGGGGGTGAGAACCTAGGAGGTCCATGGCGGTTCGACCACGGAGAGAGCAGGGGGGGCGCTGGCAACAGCCGCCGGTCTATATGGCCGCGGGCGGCTTGGTCGGCGCGGCGGCGGTGGCGAGCGGTTTGTACGACGAGTGGTGGCGCCAACCGGAGGCGGCGGGGGGAGTGGCGGTGCTGCTCCTGGCCCTGGCCCTCTGGAACGCCTGGCTGCGGCGCCGTTGCGACAGCCTGACCCTGGGCGGCCAGGCGGTGGGCCCCATGGTCTGGGGGGTCTTGGCCTGGATGCTCTATCGGCTGCTGCTGCCCTTTTCCTCCCATTTCATCCTGTTGCCGGCCGCCACCGTGGCCTGGCTCTTCACCGCCTATCCGCCGCAGGCCCTGGGCGGCGGCCTTTTTCTCCTCCTGCTCATGGAGGGTGGCCTGGCGGTGATCGGCCGCCAGACCCCGGCGCAGTTGGGCGCCAACATCCTGGCCTGTGCGGCCTTGAGCCTGGCGTTGGCCTTTTTCGCCAGCAGCAAGGCGCATCGCAAACGGATGCGGCAGGTGCTGGCCCGTGCCCGGCGCG
>JBFLYY010000317.1:0-2411 GCA_040756495.1 Thermodesulfobacteriota bacterium
TGGTCACCTCCTCTCTCGCCTTGGCGACCCGTGCCAACTCCTCGGCCTGGATGCCGGGGTCGTTGGTCAGCAGGGCGTTGCGCAGCGCACGGGCCACGGTGTTGATCGCCGCCTTGACATTGTTGGCCAGCGCCACCTTGGGCCACTTGTCGGTGGCGATTTCCTGCAGGCTGTCGTTGAGGCTGCCCTGGTTGTAAACGGAAAGGCCGCCCACCAGCAGCAGCAGGGCCACCACCACACCAAAGCCGGCGCCGAGCTTCAACCCGATCTTCATGTTCTTGAACATGGTGCACACCTCCTCTTGGTTTGGGTCGTATCTGCTGGAAGAAAGATTCCGGCAGGCTTTGTCTCCTCCCATGGATGGTGCCGCCCAGGGGGAGGGATATATTCACCGGCCAGGCTGGCCCTTACGTTGGCGAGGCTCTGCCGGAGCACCCCCGGAGCGTCGCTCCACGGCGGATCGTGGCCTGGGTAAACCGTTCCGGGGCGCAGCCGGGCGAGCCGCTGGAGAAGTTCGGCGAATTCGTACGAATAGGAGCCGGCCGCCTGCGGGATTCGGAGCGGCGTGTCGCCGGAAAAGAGCGCTCCTTCCTCGTGGCAGTACAGACAGATGGAGTCGTGGGAGTGGAACGGCGCATGGATCACCTCGAGCTGGCGGTCGCCGGCGGTGATCTTTTCGCCGTGCCGCAGCACGCCATCGATGCCGTTGCCGGCCTTGAAGGCGAGCAGCCGGCAGCCGTAGCGCCGTTTGATCGCCATCGCCCCGCCGCCATGGTCGAAGTGTTCGTGGGTGAGGATCACCTGCTCCACCGCCCGTTTGCCGCAGCCGGTGGAGAGGCGGTCGATTTCGTCCAGCACGTAGTCGTCGGTGCCCGGATCGATGAGGGTGTTGACGTCGGCAAGCCGGTTCCAGTCGCCCAGGATCAGGTAGCTGTTGCAGGTGTAGATGGCGCTGTTTCTGCCGAGGGGCACGATCTTCATGGGCTCAGTTCCCGAGTTTTTTATAGACCTGGGCGTCCGGCACCACCTGGGCGAAGAGGTGGGCCACCTCGGTCGGCAGCTTCTGGGTGTTCTCGTTGACCAGGTAGCCGCCCGGCGCCAGGGCCCGGTGGAACATGTGGAAGACCTTCACCCTTTCGGCGGGCTGGAAATGGAGGAGCACGTTCTTGCAGACCACCAGGCAGTAATCGTTGCCCGGCTGCATGAGGGAAAGGAGATCGTGGTACTGGAAGCGCACGCGGCTGCGCAGGGTTTCCCTCACCCGCAGACAGCCGGCTCTTTCCGCCGGTTCGAAGTATTTGGCCAGGAGTTCCGGCGGGGTCCGCTTCAGTTCCTCCTCGGGATAGACCGCCTCGCTGACCCTTTCGCCGAAGCGGTTGGCGTGGTCGTGGTCGGTGGCGTCGATCCGCACGTTCTGGAAGCCGAAGCGGTTCATCTTTTCCGCCAGGAGCATGGCGAGGGTATAGGTCTCCTGGCCGAGGGCGCAGCCGGCATCCCAGATGCGGACCCGGCTCCTGCCGTTGGCATAGGGGATCAGTTGTTCCACCGCCTGTTCCAGGGTGGGCTGATCGCGCATGAAGAAGCTGAACGCCATGGCGTGCCTCGCTCTTTGGGGGTGGTTGTTGTCAGGCAGCCCGCTCCCGTTGCAACACGGGCTCGCTGGTCCGCGTGATTCCCAGCAGGCGGTTCCGGCGGCGCCGGAAGCACTCCTCGTGGGTGTTGCGGAGGTTCTCGTGGTCGCCGGAATGGAGCACCAGGGTCTCGGCCAGATGGAATTTCAGCTCCAGGCTCTGCAGACCGCGGATGTCCGAAAAGGGGCAATCGTCGGTGGCCTCGCCCAGGGGGCACTTGATGAACAGGGCGAAGAACCACATGATGTGAAGGGAATGGTGTTCGCTGGAGTTCATTGACTCCCTCCTTGCCGTTCGGGACGGCGGTTCTGTCTGATCGTGTAACGCGGACCCGATGGGAAGATTTCTGACGATGAGTCGATTGTAGGGGGGAGGCGAGGAGAAAGAAAATACCTGGGACTGCGTATTCGTAAGAACAATTCCTACGTATGGGGCGTACGTGATTCAAGTAGTGGTTTGGAAATTCCCTCTGGTTCAGGGGGGTTATCTCATGTCGCCGTGGTTTTTTTCTTGACAGCGCAGGGTGGTTGTCCTGATCCTATTGGTTAGCCGCCAGGGTGCGCGGCGCGCCGGAAAGAACCACTGGAGGCCGGGAAGGAGGACGATGGCCGGGGAAAAACCAACCTATGCGGAGCTGGAGGCGCGGGTACGTGAGCTGGAGGAGCGCTGCTCCCTGCTCGCCGTCGGCCTGGCTTCCTTTTTCGTCGAGGCGCCGGCCGGGCTCGCCATCTTCGACCGGGAATGCCGGTACGTCATGCTCAATCAGACCCTGGCGGACTT
>JBFLYY010000318.1:0-5632 GCA_040756495.1 Thermodesulfobacteriota bacterium
TAGCCCTCTTCAGCGATACCCACGCCACGGAAGGGAAGGTCATTGTCCCTGAGGCCGATATTCTCATCTTTGCCGGCGACATGACCCACTGCCGGACGGCGCGGGATGTGGCAAACTTCAACGATTTCCTGGGCAGCCTGCCCCATCGGCAGAAGATCGTCATTGGCGGCAATCACGACCACCGGCTGGCGCGGGATCTCGACAAGGCCAGGGCCCTCTTGTCCCACGCCGTCTATCTGCAGGATGAGGCGGTCGTCGTGTGCGGCATCACGATCTACGGGGCGCCGTGGCAGCCGATCTTCAACGAGCGCGCCTGTGACGCCTTTGCCCTGCCGCGGGGCAAGGCGCTCCGTGCGAAATGGGAACTGATCCCGCCCGGGACCGATATTCTGGTAACCCACACCCCGCCCGCGGGCATCCTCGACCAGGCTGGCCCGGTCTCCCACGGCTGCTCGGACCTTGCCGCCGCGGTGGCCCGGATAAAGCCAAGGTATCACATCTTCGGCCACATCCACGACCACCACGGCATGATCCAGGTTGGTTCCACCCGCTATATCAACTGCAACGTCCAGGGCGAAGACGGCGCCCTGCGCCCCGCACTTCTGCTCGATTACGACACAGGGGAACTCCTTGGCGTTGCGCAGAAGGGATGAAAGAGGGGTGGGGAGATCGGTTCGGTTATCAACGGAACGCTCTCTGGGCTGGTGCCGAGGGGGTGGGGGAATGGTTCTGGCTGATTCTGCAATCTGCTGATAGGCAGTTTTCCAAAGCAGTCAGTCAATCGGCTCTCGGGCTAGAAAGGGACGAAGCCTCATTGCTCCCCAAGTCTCATATCGTGTTGCCAATGGCCATGGAGGAGTAGGGAGGAGTAGGGGACGTTGTTGATTTGTTAACTTGTACTTCGAGTCTGACCGGCGAAGCATGACTAACAATGGCATGGAACGCGGCGCGGGATATGATGGGGCAACAATGAGCGATCACAACAAAAAGCTGATCCGCAACAGCACGGCGGAATTCCTGATCTTCACCGGCCAGACGGGCGGGCAGAGCATCGAGGCGCGATATGAGGACGAAACCCTCTGGCTGACGCAAAAACTGATGGCGCAACTCTTTGATGTTACTGTTCCAACTATCAACGAGCATCTGAAAAACATCCTTGAAGCAGGCAAGGTGGACCCAGCGGCAACTATCCGGAAATTCCGGATGGTTTAAAACCTGGAGGCGGTATCATGGCAATGGCAAGAATTACCATCACCATTGAAGAGGACATCCTGCGCCGGCTTGATCTGCTGGTCAAGTCGCATATCTTCCCCAACCGCAGCAAGGCAATCCGGGAAGCGCTGAAAAAGAAGCTCAAGAGAATCGAAGAAAATCGGCTGGCGGTCGAGTGCGCCAAGCTTGACCCGGCGTTCGAACAAGCCTTGGCCGACGAAGGGTTGTCCATGGCGAGCGGAGAATGGCCAGCAGCCGAAGTCATCTCTACACGGACTGAGAAACCTACTTAATCACCGGCGGGACAGTGGTTTTGAGGTGCTGGAGCACCTTTTCCAGGAACTTCTTCTGGTCCGGGCGTTCCACGTTGAAGGCAAAGGCATAGTAGGCGGTGTTGCGCTCCTGCGGTTTCAGGTTCCATTCCACCCGCACCACCTGGGCCTGGATGGTCTTGGAGAGGTCTTCCTCCTCGCCGACGAAGAACTGGATGCGCAACTCCACCTTGTCGTAGACCGCAAGGTTGCGGCTGTACTGCATCTTGGCGAGCAAGCCGCTCATGCTCAGGTTGACCGCCGTGCCGCAGAGGGAGCCGATGGCCTTGTCCATGAGCGAGATCTTGCTGCGCACCGCGGCCACCTGATGGCGGGGGAGCCCGCGCCGTTCCTCGTTCAGGAGGAGGCGGCGGTATTTCACCACGAAGTCGTGCGGGGTGAAGGGCTTGACCAGGAAGTCCGAGACCCCGAGATGGACCGCCTTGGCCACGGCCTCGTCGTCGCTGCTGTTCAGGATCATCAGCACCGGCAGTTTGGCGAAGGCCTCCGACTCCCGCACCTTCACCAGCAGTTCCAGGCCGCTCATCTTCGGCAGCCGCCGGTTGGCGATGATGGCGTCCACCTTGCGGTGCTCGATGATCTGCCACGCCTCCACCCCGTTGGCCGCCTCCAGCACGGTTTCGCAGCCCAGGCGATTGGCGAGCAGGTTGGAAAGGAGGGTACGCGCCTTGGCGTTGTTGTCCACCAGCAGGAGGGTGGTGGGCTTCGATCCTGTCTGACTGCCGGATGCGTGTTGGTGGCCGGGATTCATAGACCTTTATAGACCCTCCTGTTCTTCGTCGTCCAACCCCTGCACGGCCAATTGCCCGCAGGCCGCGGAGATGTCGCTGCCCCGGCTGGTGCGGACCAGGGTCGTGATGCCGGCGTCGCGCAGCATCTTCTGGAAGGCGAGCACCCGTTCCTCCGGCGGCCGCTCGAAGGGGAAGACCTCGTTCTCGTTGTAGGGCAGGAGGTTGATCTTGCAGCGGATGCCGTGC
This sequence comes from Thermodesulfobacteriota bacterium, assembly GCA_040756495.1. Lineage (GTDB taxonomy): Bacteria > Desulfobacterota > Desulfobulbia > Desulfobulbales > Desulfurivibrionaceae > JAJZRJ01. The sequence continues at coordinate 2,522 of JBFLYY010000318.1, forward strand.
AGCCGCTTGATGAGCTTCCTGGCCTGGGCCGGGCTGTCGTTGAGATCCTTGATGAGGATGTACTCCATCATGATCCTGCGCCGGGGCGGCAGGGGGAAGTCGCGGCAGGCTCCCAGCAACTGGTCCAGCGGGTAGGTGCGGTTGACCGGCATGAGCTGGTCGCGGATGGCATCGTCCGCCGCATGGAGGGAGATGGCGAGGTTCACCGGCACCGCCTCGCCCAGGGGGACCATCTTCGGGACAATGCCGCAGGTGGAGACGGTGATGCGGCGGCCGGAGAAGTCGTGGCCCCGCTGTTCCATGAGGATGCGCAACGCCGTGACCAGGTTGTCGAAGTTCAAGAGCGGCTCGCCCATGCCCATGAAGACGAGGTTGTTGACCCGCGCTGGCTTGCCCTGACTGGCCAGCCAGTCGGAGGCGGCATTGACCTGGCCCACGATCTCGCTGGGGGAGAGGTTGCGCGTGAAGCCCATGGTGCCGGTAAGGCAGAAGGCGCAGCCCATGGCGCATCCCACCTGGGAAGAGACGCAGAGGGTGTGGCGCTCTTCCTCGGGAATGAGCACGCTCTCGATGATCTCGCCGTCACCAAGGCGCAGGCCGAATTTCACGGTGCCGTCGGCGGAATGCTCCTCCTTGGCCACCTCAAGACGGCTGATTTCCGCCACCTCGGACAATTGCTGCCGCACCTCCTTGGCGATGTCGGTCATCTGCTCGAAGCTGCGGATACCAGGGCGGTAGAGCCAGGCAAAGATCTGGCCGGCCCGGAAGGATTTCAGCCCCTGATGGACCACGAACTCGGTCAGTTCCGGCAGGGTGAGGTTTTTCAGGTCTACCTTATTCATAGCTTATAGGGCCCGCAGGTATTCTGGTTTGAGGCGCACGCCGCCGGTGAGTGCCTGGTCGATGGTGGCGAGCACCGCAGCCTTGTCCTTGGGCAGCCGGGCGTTGATGGGCAGATAGTTCGAGGCGTGGTTGCTCATGAGCTGGCCCCGGGCAAGATCGAGATGTTCCACCATGACCCGCAGTTCCCGGAGCAACCCGGTCTGGTCCGGCAACCGGAAACGGCCTGCCTCGGCCTCGGTAAAGAGCGGGGTGTTGGGCAGGAGCATGAGGGTGAGGATGCCGATCTGGTTGGGCGCCATGGCAGAGAGCACCCTGCCGGTGGCCTCGGCATGGGTGAGCGATTCCGCCTCGCCGGCAATGCCGAGCAGCGCGGTGACCGAGAGAAAGAGGCCGGCCTCCCGCACCTTCTGGCCGGCCGCGATCATTCTCGCGCTGTCCGCTCCCTTGCGGATGGCGGTAAGGGTCGGATCATGGCCGCTTTCAAGCCCCATGTAAACCCGGTCGAGCCCGAGCTGTTTCAGCTCCCGCAACTCCGCATGGCTTTTGTTCCGGATCGCCTTGGCGTTACCATAGAGGCTCACCCGGTTCACCCAGGGCAACTCGTTGCGAATGGCGGTGAGCAGGGAGACCAGCCGCTGTTGCGGCAGGATGAGGACATCGCCGTCCGCCAGGAAGAGCCGGCTCTGGCGCCGGCAGTAGCGGGCGGCAAAGGCGAGGTCTTCGGTGACGGTTGCTTCATCCTTGAGGCGGAAGCGTTCCGCCTTGTAGGTGCCGCAGAAGGTGCAGCGATTGTGGGAGCAGCCCACCGTCACCTGGAGGATGATGCTGTTCGCCTCGCTGGGTGGTCGGATGATGTGCTCGCCTTCGTAGTGCATGCTTTCTTGCCACGAAATCCACGAAAGACACGAAAGTTTAAGCTTCATTCCCCGTAGGAGCGGATTTATCCGCGACTTCAGGCAGTGCCTGATGCCGATTTTTCTATTCGCGGCTGAAGCCGCCCCTACAAATCCTTCCCTCGCGCGCCTTGTCCCGGAACCTTGCGCCTCATCTCCCTTTCGTGCCTTTTCGCGGGTTTCGTGGCTAAAGTTCAGCCGTTCTTTTGGGCAAACTCCGCCATGAACTCCACCAGCTTCTCGACACCCGCCTTGGGGAAGGCGTTGTAGATCGAGGCCCGGACACCGCCCACCGAGCGGTGGCCCTTGAGGCCGTCGAGGCCCATGGCTGCCGCTTCCTTGATGAACTGGGCCTCCAGTTCCGGGGTGGGCAGGTTGAAGGTGACGTTCATCAGCGAACGGGAGTCCGCCTGGGCGTGGCCCTTGAAGAAGGGGTTGGCGTCGATGGCGTTGTAGAGGATTCCTGCCTTCTCCTGGTTCATCTTCTCCATGGCGGCAAGACCGCCCAGTTTCTGCAACCATTTGAGCACCAGATTCACCACGTAGATGGCAAAGCAGGGCGGGGTGTTGAACATGGAGCCGTTGTCCGCGTGGGTCTTGTAGCGGAACATGGTGGGCACGCTCTCCGGCACCCGGTCGAGGAGATCCTCGCGGATAATGACCACGGTGACCCCCGCCGGCCCCATGTTCTTCTGGGCCCCGGCGAAGACCAGGCCAAAGGGGGTGATGTCGAAGGGGTGGGAGAGGATGTCCGAGGACATGTCGCAAACGAGCATCTTCTCGCTTTTTGGGTAGTCGTGGAACTGGGTGCCGTAGATGGTGTTGTTGGAGACGAAGTAGAGGTACTCCGCCGCGGGATCGACCTGGTAGTCGCCAGTTTGAGGCACGTGGTTGTAGTTGGAGGGCTCGCTCGTATAGGCGACGTGGACGTTGCCGAAGAGCTTGGCCTCCTTGATCGCCTTTTTCGCCCAGACGCCGGTGTTGAGGTAGCTCGCGGTCTTGCCGGGGTTCATCAGGTTCATCGGTACCATGGCGAACTGGGTCGAGGCGCCGCCCTGGAGGAAGAGAACCTTGTAGTTGGCCGGAATGCCGATAAGATCGCGGAGGAGCTGCTCGGTCTCGTCGGTGATGGCGATGAAGTCCTTGGAGCGGTGGCTCATCTCGATGAGACCCATGCCCTTATTGTTGTAGTTGACGATATCCTTGGCGGCCTGGGCCAGAACCTCCTGGGGCAGGGTGGCGGGTCCGGGGCTGAAGTTGTAGATGCGATCCGGCATAATTGCTTCTCCTTTCGTGCGGATATGGTATGCTGTGGGCACTTTCCGCTGGCCGCCAGCGGGGAAATAACGACAACGGTTCAAAAGAACGCTACTTT
>JBFLYY010000319.1:0-5875 GCA_040756495.1 Thermodesulfobacteriota bacterium
ATTTCTTTAATATCTCGTCCTTTTTGGTGGTATCCTGCCTGAATAACGAGGAATTTTGCCTCGGCCGCTTGACAATGTTTCCGTTTTTAATTATTTACTAAACAACTTAAATACTGGGTCCGCGAAGCGTTGCGGGCGGTTGTGTTTGGGGAAAAATGATGCTAGGGTAGGTTGTTTCGGGAACTTCGAAGAGAGAGTGGGGTCGGTATGAAGAACATGCGGGAAACCAAGGGCCGCAAGGCGTTGCAGTGGCTGATGGCGCCGCTGGTGCCCCTGGTGGTGATCGGCGGCTATTTCTGGCCCTACCTCGGCTTTGTCGCCATCGCGTTGATCATGCTCATGTTCGTGCTGGTCTGGTTCCGCGGGCGGTGGTACTGTGGCTGGATCTGCGCCATGGGTGGCTTCTACGAGCGGCTTCTCGGCAAGATCAGTTTCAAGAAATCGATCCCGCCGGTGCTCAAGGCATCCTGGTTCAAGTGGCTGGTCTTTGTCCTGATGATGGGGTTGCTCACCTCCCGCCTCATCCTGAGTGGTGGCGAGTCGGAAAAGATCGGCGCCGCCTTTGTCATGATGTGGACCATTTCCAGTGTCATGGCCCTTTCCCTGGGACTGATCTGGAAGCCGCGCTCCTGGTGCAATATCTGCCCCATGGCAACCATGCAGGGAATCCTGGCTCCCACCACCTACCGGATTCGGGTGGCCGACGTCTGCAAGGAGTGCGGCCTCTGCGCCAGGGTCTGCCCCATCGAGACCAATCCCGCTGCCTTCAAGGGCGACTTTGTCAAAAGTGCCGACTGCATGCGCTGTTTTAACTGCATCGAAAACTGCCCCCAGAAGGCATTGTCCATTGCCCCTGCCAGCCGTCGGTGATTTTTCCGGCACCGACTTCGGCTCCTCCTCCCGCTGATGGCTCGCCGGCCCCTGCCCATGACCTGGCCGGGCGGCCGGCCGACGTTGTCCCGCTCCGTGGCGCAAGATAAAGATTGACAGCCTTCCTCCGGTGGTGGCTAATTAAAGTGAAGGCATGAGTCTGCCCGGCCCGGGGGGGTGTCGTATGGCAGCGTTGGCCGGCGCCGTGTTTCCTTGCCGGTCCTTTTCTTCCTCCGGAGCCGCATGGGCCGTGCGGACCCCCCGTGACCTCCCCGACTCAGGAATCGTCGCTCTCCAGACCTGTTGCTTCACGGACGAGGAACCGCATGAAAAATGGCGCGGTGTTCGAAAACCAGGCCATGCATTTCGAGGTGCTCCGCGGCGCGGTGGAGAACACCAACGAGGCCTTTGTCACCATCGACCAGAACTCCCGGGTGGTGCTCTTCAACAAGGCGGCGGAGCGGCTTTTCGGCTACCGCCGGGAGGAGGTGCTGGGCGAGGATCTCGGCATGCTGCTGACCCCCATGTGCGAAGGGGGCCATCGGCAGGCGGTGGCGGCGTATCTGGCCAGCCGGCGTCCCACCCTCATCGGCCACGAAACCGAACTCACCGTGGCCAGAAAGGGCGGCGAGACCTTCTCCGCCTCCATCTCCTTTTCCGTGGCCGAGATCGAGGGCCGGCTTTTCTTCACCGGCATCGTCCGCGACCTCACCGCCCACAAGGCCCTCGAACGGCAGGTGCTCCAGTCGGAGCGGCTGGCGGTGCTCGGCCAGGCCCTGGCGGAGATCACCCACGAGATCAAGAATCCCCTCATCATGATCGGCGGTTTCGCCCGCCAACTCTTCGGCAAGCTGAGAAACGACAAGGACCGCGCCAAGCTGCAGATCATCGCCGAGGAGGTGGCGCGCCTCGAACGGCTGCTGGCCGGCCTGCGGGATCTCTATCGGCCGCAGCAGCTCTTTGTCGAGGACGTCGATCTCGCCTCCCTGCTGGCCGAGGTGGTGGCCCTGGCCGAGGAGGAGGCCGGCAGCCGGGGGGTGACGATCCGTTTCTTGCTGGCCCCCGAGGCGAGCAGGGTGCGGGCCGACCGCGAGAAGCTCAAGCAGGTCTTCCTCAACCTGGTCAAGAACAGCATCGAGGCGCTGCCCGACGGCGGGGCCATCACCATCAGCAGCAGCCAGGGAGGGGAGCGGATCGAGGTGCGGATCGCCGACGGCGGCGAGGGCATTCCGGCCGAGATGCAGAAGCGCCTCTTCTCTCCCTTCTTCACCACCAAGGAGCAGGGGACCGGGCTCGGCCTCTGCATCTCGAAACGCATCATCGACGAGCATCCCGGCGGCACCTTCGTCCTGGAGAGCAAGGAGGGGGAGGGCACCGTGGTCACCATCGGCCTTTCCCGGTCCGTGTTGCCGCCGTTTTCCTCCTGATCCCTCCCGCCCGGCGGAAGCCTTTCCCCCTGTTTTTCCCTTAGCAGTCCGTTGAAAAATCATCCCTGGCTTTTCAACTGTCGGTTGGCCAAAGCGCCTTTGGCCAACCTCGCGAATTTCTTGGCCCTTTCGGGTCGGCAAAATTCGGCACCACCTCCCTGTGGTGCCAACAGCCCCTTTTTCAAGAGGCTGTTATTGCAAGGCCTGGTGGAGTGCCTGGGCGAGATCCTCGAGCGAGAGGGGTTTCATCAGGAAGGCGCGGATGCCCGCGGCCTTGGCCTGCTCGGCATTCACCGCGGCGCTGTAGCCGGTGGTGAGGATGATCGGGAGATCGGGCCGGATTTCCATCATCTGCCGGGCCAGCTCGAGGCCGGTCAGGTGCGGCATGGTCTGGTCGGTGAGCACGGCGTCGAAGGCGTGGGGCGTGTTTTGGAAGGCCGTCAGCGCTGCGCTGCTGCTGGTGAAGCACGTCACCTGGCAGCCGAGGAGTTGCAGGGCCCGTTCGGCGATGCGCACGATGGACTGTTCGTCGTCCACCACCAGGACATGGCCGGTCACCGCCGGCAGCGCCGCGCCCTGGTCGGCCTCCCCTTCCGTCGTCTCCTCGGCCGGCAGGGCCGGGAAATAGAGGTCGAAGGTGGTGCCTTCGCCTGGCGCGCTCCGGGGCACGATGACGCCCTGGTGGCTGCTGACGATGCCGTGTACCGTGGCCAGCCCCAGGCCGGTGCCCTTGCCCGGTCCCTTGGTGGTGAAGTAGGGCTCGAAGATGCGCTGCATGGTGGCCTGGTCCATGCCGTGGCCGGTGTCGCTCACCGAGAGGCGGACGTAGCTGCCGGGGTGCACTCCTTCGGCCCGGCGGGCGTGGGCCGGCCCCACCGTGGCTTCGGCCAGCCGCACCGTGAGCACCCCACCCCCCTCCATGGCATCCGCCGCATTGGCGCAGAGGTTGATGACCACCTGGTGGATCTGGGTGAGATCGGCCTGGATCGGCGGGCAGCGGCGGTCGAGTTCCTGGCGGATGTCGATGGTGCTCGGCAGCGTCCCGCGGATGAGCTTGAGCGCCTCCTTGACCACCGGCTCCAGTCGGAGCGGCTGTTTTTCCTCGGCCCCCTTGCGGCTGAAGGTGAGGATCTGCTTGACCAGGTCGGCGGCCCGCCTGGTGGAGCGGGCGATCTCCCGGAGATTCTCGTGCACCGGGCTGTTCTTGGCGGTTTCGGCCAGCGAGAGTTCGGTATAGCCGCGGATGGCGTAGAGGATGTTGTTGAAGTCGTGGGCGATGCCGCCGGCGAGCGTGCCGATGGCCTCCATCTTCTGGGACTGGCGCAGCTGTTCCTCGATCTGTTTGCGCTCGGTGATGTCGCGGACGATCTCCCGCGAGCCCACCATCCAGCCACTCTCGATGATGGCCGAGGCGCTGATCTCGATGTCGAGCCAGCGGCCGTCCCTGGTGCGCTGCTTGCCGATGAAGCGGTCGTATCGGCCGCTGGTGCGGAGTTTGGCGAACTCCGCCTCGGAACGCGGCAATTGCTCCGGCGGAATGACGTCGGTGACCCGCATGGCCAGGAATTCCTCCCGGCTGTACCCGAAGAGTTCCACGGCCTTCTTGTTGACGTCCACGTAGCGCAGGGCGTTATCGACGATGAAGATGGCGTCGTTGGCGTGTTCGAAGAGATCCTGATAGCGCTGTTCCGAGGCGTGGAGGGCCGCCCGGGTGGTGCGGTTGGAGGTGACGTCCTCCACCGTGCAGATCATGCCGTCGTATTTGCCGTCGCGAACCCGCGGAATGAGCCAGCCGGACTGGAAGCTTTCCCGGCCGCCCGGGCTCCGGAACCGCAGCCCTTCGTAGCGGGTCGGGACCAGCGACCCCTTGGCCCGCAGGTAATAGGGCAGGAAGTAGCGCAGGGTCCGTTCGGGGAAGTCGGTGAGGATGCCGGCCCCCTCGATTTTGGCCGGCGGCAGGCCGGAGAGCCGGCACATGGTCCGGTTGGCCAGGAAGATGGTGTCGAAGCGGTTGGTCACGTAAACGCCGCTTGAGATGCTGTCGAGGATGTCCTTGAAGAGGTCGCGCTGGGCGGCGAGCGCCCCTTTGGTGTTGCCCTGGCCGCGGATGGTGGCGGCCGGCCCGGGGCGGAAGAGGAAAAAGAGCAGCAGGAAGAGGATCAGGACGTGCAGGGCCGTCTCCACGAAAAGGCTGAAATGGGGCGGCAGTGCAAGCCGATCGAAGAGCAGCATGGCCCCCCGCACGGTCAGGACGGCAGCGGCGACCACCGCCAGGAGGCGGAGAGGAGGGAATGGCGAGGTGGGGCGGGACGGCCGCGGCGTTTCCATGCCTCTCCTCTCACGATCCGCCGGCGGCAGCGGCGGTGGCGGCCACCACCCGGTTGCGGCCCGAAGTCTTGGCGGTATAGAGGGCGTGGTCGGCCAACGCCAGCAGCGTTTCCGGTTTGACCGGCCGATTGGCCCCGCTGGTGGCCAGGCCGATGCTGATGGTGACGATGCGGGCGATCTCCTTCTGCCGGTGCAGGTAGTTTTCCGCCTTGGCGCGGATGCGTTCGGCGATGGCCAGGGCGCCCTGGCGGTCGGTGTTCGGCAGCAGGATGGCGAACTCCTCGCCGCCATAGCGGGCCACCGTATCGGTGACGCGTGTCTCGTTCAGGATCAGGGTGGCGGTGCCGGCCAGCACGTGGTCGCCAAAGGGATGGCCGTAGGTGTCGTTGACCTCCTTGAAGCGGTCGAGATCGAGCATCAGGCAGGCGAGATCGCTCTGGTGGCGCTGGGCGAGGAAAAACTCGTGGCGCAGCATCTCCTGGAAGTGGCGGTGATTATAAAGGCCGGTCAGACCGTCGCGGATGGTCTGCTCCCGCAACCGGGAATTGAGGTGGTTCAGCTTGGCCAGGGCGGTGGTGGTCTTGCGGACGTAAAGGAAGAGAAAACCGCCGACCACCGCGGTGAAAAGGCCGGTGATGGTGCCGACCGTCAGGTGTTCGGCGTCGAAGTAGGGGATCTCCGGGTGGAGAAAGGCGTCGACAATGGCGTTCAGGTTGGCCATGACCAGCACGGCCAGTCCATAGATGCCGATCTGCATCCTGGTCTCGCGCATGAACCTCACCGTCGGATGGGGGTGGGTCGCGGGAAAAAGCTCACCCGGTTACTCTACCGCAAACGGCGTTGGGGAACAATCGCCTTTTGTGGAGGGGTCAGGGACGGGAGATGGCGCCCCGGCGGAGGAGCCGGGGCAGTTCGGTGTCGATGAGCTGCCGGTGGCCGGTGGGAAAGGCGAAGCAATCGAGTTCCGCCGGTGCCACCCAGCGGTATTCCTGGGCCGCGTGCAGGACGGGCGGGCCGCTGCCGGGCGCGAGTTCGCAGCGAAAGCCGTGCAGGGTCACCCGGTAGCGGGTGTAGCTGTGGCGGACCAGCCGCAGTCTGCAAAGGGAATGGATCTCCCACTCGGTTTCTTCCCGGTATTCGCGGATCAGTGCCTCCTCCGGCGTTTCCCCCGCTTCGAGCTGGCCGCCGGGAAACTCCCAGAGGTTGGCCCACACCCCGGCGGGCGGCCGTTTTTGGATGAAGATCCTGCC
>JBFLYY010000320.1:0-2845 GCA_040756495.1 Thermodesulfobacteriota bacterium
GCGGAGGTCGAGGTAGCGGTACTTGAGACGGAGATTCTCCGAGACCTCGGTCTCCTCGTCGAGCGGGAAGGGCGGGGTCTGGCTCTGGTTCAGGATGCGCAATTCGCTCACCAGGATCTCGATGGCGCCGGTGGCGAGATTGGGGTTGGTCATGCCCTCGGGCCGCGCCTCGACCCGGCCCTTGATGGCCAGCACCCACTCGCTCCGCAGGCCGTGGGCCTTGGCGTGGACCTCGGGGTTGATCTCCGGGTTGAAGACGATCTGGGTGAGGCCCCAGCGGTCGCGCAGGTCGATGAAGATCACGCCGCCATGGTCGCGGCGCCGCAGCACCCAGCCCATGAGGGTGACTTCCTGGCCGACCTGGTCGGCGGAGAGGGCGTTGCAGTGGTGGGTCCGTTTGAGGCTGCCCATGGATTCCATAAGGGGTTCCTTTGTTGAATAAATTTTCAACGCCAAGACGCAGAGGCGCGAAGCGTAAAAGAGAATGCCTTGGTTTGTGAGACGTTATAGCGTCCTTGCGCCTCTGCGTTACTTCTCGTTTTTTCCGATTGCCCCGATGACCGCTGCGCAGGCGGCTTCGATATCCTTGCCCACGGCAACTGTCTGCTGGTCCTTGGTGGCCATGTCGCGCAGCATTGCCTCGCCCTTGGCCAGCTCCTCCTCGCCGAGGATCAGGGTGTAGCGGGCTGCAAGGCGGTCTGCCTGCTTCATCTGGCTTTTCAGGCTCTTGCCTTCGAGGTCCATGGCCGCCTTGAGCCCCTGAGTCCGCAGAGCGTGGAGGAGCGGGAAGGCGCGGGTAAGCGCGGCCTCGCCCAGGGCGGCGATGAAGCAGTCGATGGCCTGGCTCGGGGCGGCACCGCCGTTCTGCTGCTCAAGGAGCAGGGTCAGCCGTTCCATGCCCATGGCAAAGCCGATGCCGGGCAATTTCGGGCCGCCGAGCTGCTCGATGAGGCCGTCGTAGCGGCCGCCGGCCCCCACCGCGCTCTGGGCGCCGAGGGCATCGGTGAGCAATTCGAAGGTGGTGCGGGTGTAGTAATCCAGGCCGCGCACCATGAAGCCGTTCACCCCGTAGGGGATTCCAAGCTGGTCGAGGCTCCTCTTCACCGCGCTGAAGTGGTCCGCGCAGCCGGGGCAGAGATGGTCGAGGATCATGGGCGCACCCTGGTACTGCTCCTGGCAATGACTGCTCTTGCAATCGAGCACCCGCAGGGGGTTGGTCTCGCTGCGGCGCTTGCAGTCGTCGCACACCTTGTCCTGGCGGGCGGCGAGGAAGTCGAGCAGGGCCTTGCGGTAGGCGGGCCGGCAGGCCGGGCAGCCCAGGGAGTTGATCTGCAGCGAGGCGGAAAGGCCGAGTTCCGCAAGGAGCTGCCAGGCCATGGCGATGATCTCCGCATCGAGCCTAGGGTGGTCGGAGCCGATGGCCTCGACGCTCATCTGGTGGAACTGGCGCAGCCGCCCCTTCTGCGGCCGTTCGTGGCGGAACATGGGGCCGATGGTGTAGAGCCTGGTCAGCGGCTGGCGCGCCTGGAGGTTGTGCTCGATAAAGGCGCGCAGCACCGAGGCGGTGCCTTCCGGCCGCATGGTGATCTGCTCGCCGTTGCGGTCGGCGAAGGTGTACATCTCCTTTTCGACGATGTCGGTGGCCTCGCCGATGGAGCGGGCAAAGAGTTCGGTCTTTTCGAGAATCGGCACCTTGATCTCGCCGAAGCCGAAACGGTGGAAGACGCTCCTGGCCGTACCCTCCACCCACTGCCAGGTGGGGCTCTCGTCGGGCAGGATATCCTTGAAGCCTTTTAAGGCCTGCATGGTCATGAACGATCCTTGAGTAAACGTCGGTCAATGCCGCAAAAAGGCGCGGAATCAAAAGGATGGATTTTTATCCGGTTTGCCGCGAAAAGTCAAGGAATCCGGGGAGGGGAGTTGCGGCCTCACGGCAGCGCTGCCAGAAAATCGCGCAGGCCGTTGCGATAGAGCGGGCCGGAGAGCAGAAAGCCACCGTTGTGGTCGCCGCGGATGCGCAGCAGCTGCTTGGGTGCGGCTGCTGCGGCAAAGAGTTGCTCGGCGTGGGCAAAGGGGATGATCTCATCCTCCGGGCTGTGGATGAGGAGGATGGGGCAGCGCGCCTTTTGCAGGGCGGCAAGCGCGTCGTAGCGGAAGCGGGAAAGCCAGCGGGCCGGCAGCCAGGGATAGAGGTCGGCGGCGAGGTCCGGGACCGAGGTGGGGGTCGATTCGAGGATGAGCGCCCGAGGGACCGTCCGGATGGCCAGCCAGGCCGCCACCGACCCGCCCAGGGAGCGGCCGAAGAGCACGATCTCCTGGGGGGCGAGATGACGGACCTCGGTCAGATAGCGCCAGGCCGCCTCGGCGTCCCGGTAGGTTCCCTCCTCCGAGGGGTGGCCGCTGCTCTGGCCATAGCCCCGGTAGTCGAAGATGAAGACGTTCAGGCCAAGGTCGTGAAATATCCGCAGGGAATCGAGGCGGTGGGAGATGTTGCCTGCGTTGCCGTGGAAAAAGAGAAGGGTCGCCCCGCCGGGGGCGGCGGGGACAAACCAGCCGTGGAGGGTCTCGCCGTCGGCGGTGCGGAGGGACACCTCCGCGAAGGGGAGGCCGATCTTCCGGGGGGTCGCCCCGAGAGGGCGGGTGGGGAAATAGAGCAGGCGATCCTGGGTGGCATAGAGGAGGGCGAGGAAGAGGAGAGAGCCCAGCGCCACGCAGAGTATCGTCTTGCTCATGCCGGACGCTCCTTGCCGGGGGCTATTCGAGCAACTGCTGGTGGTCGGTCTTGATGCAGCGGTCCATGACCACGATGAGCCCGGCCGCCCTGGCCTTGGCGGCCGCAGCCTCG
>JBFLYY010000321.1:0-4426 GCA_040756495.1 Thermodesulfobacteriota bacterium
CGCGAAATTCCTGGCCCTTTCGGGCCGGCAAAATTCGGCGCCACATCCCTGTGGTGCCAACAACCCGTTTTTCAACAGCCTGTCAGAAGGTCGGCATGGGCATCCGGCCCCATTTGTGGCTCTCGCTGGTGGGAATCACCTGGAGCACCCGGCGGCTGCGGGCATCGAGATCGACGATCAGGGCCGGCGTGCGGCTCAGCCCCATGGCAAAGAGGCGCTCCGGCGCCACCCGCTGACCGGCGCGGTCGTGCACCGCGACAAAGACCAGGCGCTCGACCTCGTAATCGGTGTGCACCGTACCCAGGGTACTCACGAAATTATAAAAGATCCGGAAAAATTTCCCCAGCCCGCCCCGAAACTTGTGCCGGTGCCATTCGATGATCTCGGGAAAACGCTCGATCATCTCGTCGGAGAAGCGCCGGTTGGCGTCGGTAACGAGGGCCATGAGAAAAAAATCGCCCGGCATCAGGTAGGCCTGATTGATGTCGGGCCGCCGGGCAAGCTGGCGCGCCACCGCGGGATCGGCCAGCGCCCGCCGGTAAAGCTCGCCCACCGTCCCCGCCTCCCGCGGGAATACGGGAACCACCGTCATGTCGCCGACGGTCACCAGCGGCAGGGTGCGGACCGCATAGGCCCGGACGCCCATGGCCAGCCCCACCGCCGCCGCCAGGCTCAAGAGATAGAGCAGGGCGATCCCCGCCCATTTGGGCCTGAGCCAGCCGAACAGGGCCCGATAGAAGCGGCCGCCCGGTTCGCCGGGCAGGAACATGGGGGTGGCCGCCATATACCTTTCGTAGGCCGCCGGCGCCTCCTGCCGCATACGCCACTCCTCGTTGCGGGCCAGCAGGTAATAGACGAAGAGCATGGTGACGTACAGGATCAGGATGATGAATCGCGGCCAGTAGAGCAGCAGGCCGAAACCGGAAACGGCGAGGAAGAGATACTGCGGATGACGGATCTTCCGGTAGAAACTGACCTGCACCACCCCCTTGCCGGTGAAACGGCCGTAGTAGAGGGGAAGGGCGGCGGAGAAGAAAAGGAGCAGCCCCGCCACCAGGAGGAGCTGCAGATAGGAAACGGCGAGGATCAGCGGATCGTCCGGGAAGACCATGTGCGGCAGGAAGAATTCGGTGGTCCAGCCCGTGTAGGGCGAGGCGGCGAGGCGGTCGAGGAGGGGGCCGTAAACCGAATAGAAATAGAGGGCAAAGGGCGAGATCATGACGACGATCTCCACCCCGATGAGACAGTAGGCCGCGATGCTGGTCCAGAGCAGCAGTCGCCCCCTGGTCATGACCCCCCCCGGGCGGCGAGGTGACCGGAGATCGTCTCCCGGAGTTCCTCGAGATCGATCGGCTTGCGGAGCACCGCGTGCGCCCCGCTCCGTTCCAGCAGCTCTTCCATGCGCGGCACGTCGATGGCGGTGATGACGATGATGAAGAGTTCCGGCGCGAGATGTTTCGCGTGGTTCAGCACCTCGTAGCCATCCATGCCGGGCATGCGGATGTCGAGCGTCATCACCAGCGGCCCCTCCTCCTGGATGAGGTCGAGGGCATGTTCGCCGTTGGTGGCGACGATCGCCTCGTACCCCAGCCTGGTCAGAAAGAGCTTGAGCGACTTGCAGAAGGCATACTCGTCGTCCACGATCAGAATCCGGATCTTGTCCTCACCCATTGTTTCCCCCCGCTCACGCGAAAACGCCTCAATGGCATGCTCTTTCCCCCGGCACGTAGCGCGCCAGGGGCAGATGGATGAAAAATTCCGTTCCCTTGCCGGGCTCGGAGTGTACCTCGATGGTGCCGCCGTGGCTCTCGATGATCGAATAGACGATGGAAAGCCCCAGTCCCGTGCCATGGCCCGGATCCTTGGTGGTGAAGAAGGGATCGAAGATCTTGCCGAGGTGCTCCGCCGCGATGCCGCCGCCGGTATCGGCGAAGGTGACGGTGACGCCGTCCCCCACCCGCCGGGTGCGGATGGCGATGCGCCGCTCGGCCCGGCCGGCCATGGCGTCGCGGGCGTTGCTGATGAGGTTCAGGAAGACCTGGGCCAGCTGGTCGTCGTCCGCCTGCACCGTGGGCAGTTCCGGGTCGTAGTCGCGGTCCACCAGGATGTTGTCGAGATTGAGGTCGTGCTCGACCAGCACCAGGGTCTGATCGAGGAAGCGGTTCAGGTCCACCGGCCCGACGGCGGCCTCCTTGTGGTGCGAGAACATCCGCAGGTTGTCGGTGATCTTGGTGGCGCGGCGGATCTGGGCCATGACCGTCCCGAGCTGGGAGTGCACCGCAGGGGGCAGATCCTCCATCTGCAGGAGCTGGATGACGGTACCGATGATGTTCAGCGGGTTCAGGATCTCGTGGGCCACGCCGGAGGCCAGGGTACCGATGGAGGCGAGTTTTTCCTGGCGGACCATCACCGCCTGGGCCCGCTGCAACTCCTCCAGCGCCTGCTGGAGCTGTTCGGTGGAGCGGCGCAGGGTCTCCTCGGCCCGCTGCTGTTCGGTGATGTCGCGGAAGAGGGCGATGATCGAGGAATCGTCGTTGTCCCCCACCGGGTAGAGCACCACCGCGATCTGCCGGCCGCGCAGAAAGAGCGCGTCGTGCTCCGGCAGGCTGACCGGGCCGTTGCCGACGCGGGCCAGGGCCTCGGCCAGGCAGGCGGCGGCAGCCGGCTCGAAGAGGGAAAGGAAATCGGAGGCCAGCACCTCCTCCTCCGGGCGGCCGATGATGGCGGCGGCAGCGGGGTTCAGGTAGATGATCTGCTGGGCCGGGGTGAATTCGATGATCCCCTCGGCCATGTTGTTCAGGATCACTTCATAATGGTGCTTCGAGACCAGGAGTTCCCGGGTGATGGTCCGCGCATGGACCTCCTCCAGGCCGACGATCCAGTCCCCCCGCTCGGCCGGCGGTTTATCGACCTCGGCGAGCACATGATCGAGATGGGTGGCGATCCGGTCGAAGGCCCCCTTGGCAATGCAGGCATCGGCCCCGAACTGCCGCACGTCGAGCCGCTCCTCGGCCGCGATGGCGGAGAGGATGACGATATAGACCCCCTTGAGGGACTCCATGCCGCGAACGATGCGGCAGAGCTTTTCGCCGCCGATGTTGGGCATCACCAGATCGACGAAGAGGATGTCCGGCCGGTACTCCTTGAGAAGATCGAGGGCCGCAAGGCCGTTGGTGGCGGTGCGCACCTCGTGGCCGCGCCGCGCGAACTGGCTCTCCAGCAGACGCAACACCACGGGATTGTTGTCCACCACCAGAATCTTCTTCATGTCGTCCTTTGCGCAGGGTCGGGAAAGGGATGCGGTCGTGCGAAACATCCGAATCCATTCTATCACGGCCGTCCGGCTTCGGACGGAAAATTCTTGCCCGTCCCTCCCACCCTCGCCCCGGTTTTGCGCTTTGACATCTCCGGCAGAAGAAGTATAATCTCGCCCCAAATCTCAATGTTCCGCGGAACGGCGCCCTGTTGGCGCCCAGCCAGCGCATAGACCGCAACAGGCCAAAGGAGCCGGTATGCAGAAAGCCCTCAAGTGGAAACTCGCCTTCATGTTCGCCATGATCCTCATCGCCGGCGTCATGGTGGTGCCCTCCTTCTATGCCCGGACCCCGAGCTGGTGGAAGAAGTACCTGGCGCCGGAAGGGCTGCGCCTCGGCCTCGACCTCCAGGGCGGCATGCATCTCGTGCTCAGGGCGGAACTCGACAAGGCCGAAGAGCACTCCCTCGACCTCGCGGCCCAGGAACTCAAGGAGGCCCTGGCGGAAAAGCAGATCACCCTGGTGCAGAGCAAATCCACGAACCCGCGCCAGGCAATCTTCACCCTGCCCAACACCGGCGCTCTGGATCAGGTGCGCGAGGTGGTGAAAAACGACTTCCCCAACCTGGCGGCCGACATCCAGGCCGAGGCCGGCACCTTCCCCCGGGTGATCCTGCGCCTCACCGACGAGCAGGTGAAGTTCATCCGCAACCATGCGGTGGATCAGTCGCTGGAGATCATCCGCAACCGCATCGACCAGTTCGGCGTGGCCGAGCCGGTCATTATCCGCCAGGGAACCGACGAGATCGTGGTCCAGCTGCCGGGCGTGAAAGACCCGCAGCGGGCCCTGGCCCTCCTCGGCCAGACCGCCCAGCTCGAATTCAAGCTGGTGGAGGATTCCGCCAGCGTCAACCTCGACAGCCTCATCTCCCAGGCGGCGGCCGCCGGCCAGTGGCAGCCGGGCCAGAGCAGAAAGCAACTGAACCTCGCCCTCCAGAGCCGCCTGCCCGCGGGCAGCGAGATCTACTTCATGCAGGAGAAGGACCGGAAGACCGGCAAGGAGATCCGGGTGCCGATCCTCCTCAAAAGCCAGACCCTCATGACCGGCGAGATGATCAAGGACGCCCAGGTCCGGGTGGGCGGCAACTTCAACGAGCCCTACGTCGGCCTCGA
>JBFLYY010000322.1:0-2351 GCA_040756495.1 Thermodesulfobacteriota bacterium
GTCCAGGTGTTTAAGCAGGTGGTAGGGAGTTTCTTCCGATTGGGGCATGAGAGAAAAATTGTGGCAAGAATCTGCCAGCGACCTTGGTGCGCGGAAAAAATCGCCGCTTCACCAAAATCCGGGCAGGCTACCGCCATCTGGGTGAACGGAATTGTTCAACCGATGAACACGTTAGCGGAGCAAGGGACTCCTGTCAAACGCTTTTGACCTGCGAAGGAAAAATAACCGGGAACTACGTCTGGGGGCTTACCTGATCCAGAGGAACCGTCGTCTTCACCTGGCGGCCCATGAGGGAAAGCAGTACCACCACATTCTCCTCGCCGCGCTGGGAGTAGACAAGGCCTGGCGCCGTGGTCGTCTCGTCGAGCCGCACCTCCACCGCCGCTCCGGGCGAGAGCCGCTCCCGCTGCAACTCCGCCAGGGAGATCGCCCCTTCCTCCTCCCTCGCCTTAAGATCCTCGATAACCCACTCCGGCACCGGGACGTACTGATCCCCGAAGCAAACCGGACCAACGGCGTCACGGGTCGAGGCAATGGTCACCCAGTGCCGTTCCGTCGGTGCGAGATGGAGAAAAAGGTATCCCGGGAAAAAGGGCCGGAGCACCTCCTCCCGGCGGCGGGCGTGGCGCACCGTTTTCCGGATCAGCGGCAGATAGACCACATAGCCCTGCCGCTCGTACTGCAGGCGGGCATTCATCTCCCGGTTCGGCTTGGTACGGATGGCGAACCATTCACGGATCATAACGATATTCTGAGCCCCCATGCGAATGCGAGGAACACCCCGCCGGCACCACGGTCGGCTCTCGTTGTAGCGGGGACCATGAAGGCAAGTCAAGGTGTTTCCGCACCTCGCTGTTTTTTCTCCGCTTGACCGGGCAACGGCCGCCAGATATGACATGAGTAACACCACCGGCCACCAACCACCTCCAGGATCCATCCCCGCCATGAGCCCACCCAAAGACGACCTCCACAACGTCCCGCCGGAAACGGTCATCGCCTTCCTGCGCAAGACCCTGCCCTTCAACGAACTCGACGACGCCACTCTGCACGAACTCGCCCGCCACGCCCTGATCGACTTCTTCCCCAAAGGGACTCTCATCTTCCGCCAGGGTCAGACCGAGGTCAACCACTTCCATCTCATCCAGAAGGGCGGGGTCAAGATCTACCTCAAGGACGAAGAGGGCACGGTCACCCTCAAGGACTTCCGCGGGGAGGGCGAATACTTCGGGGCCCTCCCCATCATCCAGAACACCAGGGCCAACCTCAACGTCGAGACCGTGGAGGACACCTTCTGCTTCCTCTTCGCCAAGGAGGCATTCCTCCATCTCATCCACTCCTCGCCCAGGGTGACCCACTATTTTCTGCGCAGCATGTCGGAAAAGCTGGTCAGGACCGCCTACGCCGAACTGCGCCAGCACAAGGTGAGCCCCCGCACGGAAAGCGCCCTCTTTCTCTTCACGGCCCAGGTGAGCGAGACTCTCAAGGGCAAAGAGCTTTACACCATCGGCGCGCGGGAAACCGTGCGGGATGCCGCCGTCCGCATGGCCGAGGCGCACATCGGCTCGCTGCTGGTGGCGGACGACGACAAAAAGATCGTCGGCATCATCACCGACAAGGATCTGCGCACCAAGGTGGTGGCCGCCGGCCTCGACTACCAGACGCCGGTGACCGCCATCATGGCGAACCCGGTCCAGACCATCCCGGCCCACGCGGTCTGCTTCGACGCCATGCTCAAGATGATGCGGCTCCGCATCCACCACCTGGCCGTGGAGCAGCAGGGCACCATCGTCGGCATGGTCACCACCCACGACATCATGCTCCTGCAGGGAACCTCGCCCCTCTACCTCTTCCGCGAGATCGTGGCGCAACGCACCATCGAGGGGCTCTACCCCCTGGCCCAAAAGATACCGGCGGTGGTGCACACCCTCATCGAGGAGGGCGCCAAGGCCAACAACATCACCCGGATGATCACCATCCTGAACGACCATATCCTCGACCGGCTCCTCACCATCCTCATCGCCGAACTCGGACCCCCGCCGCTCCCCTTCTGCTGGCTGCTCATGGGCAGCGAGGGCCGGCGGGAGCAGACCTTCAAGACCGATCAGGACAACGCCCTCATCTACGCCCAGCCGGCAAACGCGGAACAGGCCGCGGCGGCGGAGTCCTACTTCACCACCCTGGCCGAAAAGGCCATCGATCATCTGGTGCGCTGCGGCTATCCGCCCTGCCCTGGCGGCATCATGGCCTCCAACCCCAAGTGGCGGCAACCGCTCGCCTCCTGGCGCCAGTGCTTCGACCACTGGCTCCGCACCCCGGAGCCGCTGGAGGTGATGCACTCCGCCATCTTCTTC
>JBFLYY010000323.1:0-3622 GCA_040756495.1 Thermodesulfobacteriota bacterium
GACGATCTCCTTGCAGGCCTGGCACTCGTATTCATAGATGGGCATGGTCCGTACCTCCGTGGTGAAGCAGTTGTGCCGCAAAAAAATCGCGCCGTGTCCTCTGGAGTCCGAACAAGGGGGCGCGTTGAAACGCCACTACTGTAATGCCGGGATGGGGTTCTGTCAATCCATGGCCATGGTTCTTTTGCAGTTGCTTGAAACAACAGGAGAAAGCGGCAAGTGGGAGGGGGGTGATTTTTTTGCGACCGGGGCTGGTCCGATACGGTATAGTAGGGGAACAGACACTCCGGAGGAAGCCGTGCAACAGATACTCACCGCCATGGCCACCGAGGGCATGGTGCTCGCCAAGGATATCGAAACCGCGGAGGGCCGCGTGCTCTGCGGCAAGGGCACGGTGCTCACCGACACCGTCATCAGCCGTCTCAACAACATGGAGATCCAGCACATCACCGTGGAGGGGCACCCCATCCCGGTGGAGGGAGAAAAGAGTCTGGCCGAGGAGCTGGCCGACCTCGACCGCCGTTTCAGCCGGGTGACCGAGGTCAAGCCCCTCATGTATCTCAAGAAGCGGCTGCGCGAGCGGCTCATCGCCGCGCGGGGGCAGTAATGGCGGCCGACGACAAGGAAAAACTGCGCAAGGCCCTGCGGGAGATCAAGAACCTGCCCACCCTGCCGGGCATTGTCGCCAAGCTTTCGAAGATGGCGGAGAACCCCGACACCACCACGGCCCAGATGGGCCAGGTGATCGGCAAGGACCACATCCTGGCGGCCAAGCTCTTGAAGCTCGTCAACTCCGCCTTCTACGGCTTTCCCCAGCGGATCAGCTCGCTCAGCAGCGCCATCATCCTCCTCGGCTTCAACGTCATCAAGAGTCTCATCATCAGCGCCTCGATCTTCGAGATCATGGAGGATCAGGACGTCGAACTCTGGCAGCACTCCCTGGGTTGCGCCGTGGTCTGCAACGTGGTGGCCAAGCGGATGGGGGTGAGCGATCCCGAGGAGATCAGCACCGCCGGCCTCATCCACGACATCGGCAAGGTGGCGGTCAAGATGGAGCTGCCCCGGCAGTATGCCGAGATCAACGCCATCGTCAAGGCGCGGCAGATCCCCCGCCGCGAGGCGGAGCTGGAGGTCTTGGGCCTGGAACATTCCGAGGTCGGCTCCTGGCTCGCCCGGAGCTGGAACCTGCCCAATAAGCTGGTGGAGCCGGTGGCCTTCCACCACGACCCCGGCAAGGCCAAGGAGGCCAAACTCGCCGCGGCCATTGTCCATTTCGGCGACATCATGATTCGGGCCTTGGGCTGCGGCCATGGCGACGACATCTGGGTGCCCTCCTTGAATCCCCAGGCGTGGGAGCTGCTCAAGCTCACCCCTGCGGCCATGGACGAGATCGTCGAGGAGGTCGAGGAGAAGCTGTGGGATGTCCGGGGCTTCAGCCTCGACATCAAGGCCGAACTGGAAGCCAACCTCCAGCGCTAGGCCCCAGCGGAAAGGAACCGTCCATGTCACGTCTCCTGGTTGCCGGCTCGGAAGCCTTCCTGCCCGCGGAATGCCGGGTGCTGCTGGAGGCCAAGGGCTACAAGCTCAAGATCTGCCTCCGCCTTCAGGACGCGGTGGCCCAGGTGCTGGAAGACCCGCCCGACGTGCTCCTGGTCGAGAAGGGCTTTGCCGGCGACGGCGACCGCGAACTCATCCGCGCGGTGAGCGCCTGCCTGCAGAAGGCGAACATCCCGGTGCTGCTCGCCCTGGCCGAGGCGGAACTGGTCACCGAGATGGACTGGAGCCACTTCCCGGTGGACGACATCATCCTCCAGCCCTTTACCCCGGAGATCCTCCTGGCCCGCCTGCGCCTTTCCGAGGCGCGGATGCTGCGGGTCTTCGACAACAACCCCCTCTCGCGGCTGCCCGGCAACACCTCGATCCTGCGGGCGATCCAGAAGACCCTGGACAGCGAGGCGGGGTACGGCATCTGCTACGTGGACATCGACAACTTCAAGCCTTACAACGACCGCTACGGCTTTGCCCG
Source organism: Thermodesulfobacteriota bacterium (assembly GCA_040756495.1). Taxonomy (GTDB): domain Bacteria; phylum Desulfobacterota; class Desulfobulbia; order Desulfobulbales; family Desulfurivibrionaceae; genus JAJZRJ01. Next base: position 2,027 of record JBFLYY010000323.1, read on the forward strand.
CGGCGACGAGGTGCTGCTGATGGTGGCCCGCATCATCGTCAACGTGGTGGAGGAACTGGGCCGGGACGGCAGCTTCGTCGGCCACGTGGGGGGCGACGACTTCGTCTTCATCGTCCGCGAGGAGAAGATCAGGCCGGTCTGCGAGCGGGTGCTCAAGAACTTCGACCTGGTCAGGAACATGTTCCTCTCGGCCGAGGACGTGGCCGCCGGCGCCTTCATCGGCAAGGACCGCCAGAACCGCGAGACCCGCTTCGGCCTCCTCTCCATCTCCATCGCCGTGGTCACCACCGGCGAGCACAAGTATCACCATGCCGGCGAGGTCTCGGCGGTGGCCTCCCAGGTGAAGCACTATGTGAAGCAGCTCGAAGGGAGCAACTACCTCATCGACCGCCGCGACGATTGATCCTCCATTGCACCATCCGCGTACTCCAGTATTTTTTGCAAAAAGTGTAAAAAAGTGCTTGAGCCTCCGTGGTTTTTCCAGTACCAAGGGGCAAGGAGAAGGTTTTTCACCCTCAACAACGCAGAAGGAGTTGTGTATGGCAAAGTCACTGGTTGAAATGGCCGCCGAGCTGGTGCAGGCCCAGTGCGCATCGAAGAGTATGACCACCGACGAGATCGCCCTTTCGTTGCAGAACACCTTCAATGCCCTGCAGGCATTGCAGCTTGACGAAGCAAAGGGCACCGCTGCCGAAGGCGGCGCGGTGCAGGGGCCGGCCATGAGTGCCGACAAGTCGATCCAGAAAAACAAGATCGTCTGTCTGGAGTGCGGCCAGGAATTCAAGATGCTCTCCCCGAAACATCTGCGCTCCCACGGTCTGACCGGCAAGGAATACCGCAAGAAGCACGGTTTCTCCATGCGTCAGCCCCTTTGCGCCAAGTCCCTTTCCGACCGGCGCAAGAAGGCGGGCAAGGACCGGGGGCTGCCCCAGAAGCTGCGCGAGGCCATTGCCGCCCGCAAGAAGGGCGGCGCCGCCGCCAAAAAGGCGGCCAAGAAGAAGTAACCCGCCGCGTTTCGCCGCTTTTTCAAGGCACTCCGGCGTCGGCCGGGGTGCCTTTCTTTTGCGCCCTCCTTGGTGGTTGACTTTTGCGCGGGGGGAAAGCATAGTGCGGGCAACGCGAAAGCAACCAATTCAATCTGCGGCGTTTGACTCATGATCGGTGTTTTTGACTCCGGCGTAGGCGGCATGACCGTGGCCCGCGCCATCGAACAGCTCCTGCCCCAGTACCCGCTGGTCTATTTCGGCGACCTGGCCCGCACGCCCTACGGCTCCAAAAGCGCGGACACCATTGCCGCATACTCCTGCCAGAACACCGAGTTTTTGCTGGAGCAGGGGGCGAAGCTCATCGTCGTTGCCTGCAACACCGCGGCCTCCGTCGCCTCCGACCTGTTGCGCCAGCGCTTCGACGTGCCGATCTTCGAGGTGATCACCCCGGCGGTGCACACCGCCCTGCGCTGCACGGGGAACAATCGCATCGGCGTCATCGGCACCCGGGCCACCATCAGGAGCGGGGTCTACGAGCGGACCATCAAGGCGCAGCGCGAGGGCGCCCAGGTCTTTTCCCGGGCCTGCCCGCTGCTGGTGCCGCTGGTGG
>JBFLYY010000324.1:0-4643 GCA_040756495.1 Thermodesulfobacteriota bacterium
GGAATAGATCAGACCGCCCAGAAGAAAGGCGGGATGGGTATCCTCTCCCTTGGCGGGATTCCGCTCGGTGCCGACATTGGCCACCAGATGCAGATCCTTGTTCAACGCCACCTCGCCGGCCACCGAGGCATGCCAGATGTTTTCCCGCTCATCCGCCGTGTTGTTGCTGCGGATGTAACCAAGGTTCAGATGAAAGGCCCACGGCTCCACCTCTTGGGTGCCGACAAAATAGAGCTGATAGGTCGCCTTGCCAGCGCCCAGGCTTTGGTCATCGTCTCCTGTGGGCAGCGACATCCCCGGTTTCAGGGCCAGGCTCAAGCCAGCCTGCTCGTAGAAGCGCCACTTGAACTCCATTGAGGTATCGCCGATGCCGTCTTCAGAGGCCTTGCCGTCGGCATCGCTGCGGGTGCTCCAGTCGGTATAGGGTGCGGCGATGACGAAATCCACGGTATCGGTCACGCCGTATGTCACCGCCACCTCCAGCTCGCGGACCTTGGTGGTGACGCCCTCGTAGTCGTCGTGGTCATACTGGCCGTTGAACTCGACCAGGGTGTTGCCGGTGCCCATGGTGCCCGCGTCGTCGGTGACAAGCGGATGGGCTGCCTGGGCCGTGCCCGCGCCACAACAAAGACTGCACCACACTGCAAACGCCAAACAGTGTCTCTTGGTCATTATCTTCTCCTCTCTTCGGGGTGGGTTGCCTCGCAACTCGTTTCTCTCTCTTTTCTCACAAATCCCGCCGATGGCGCAAGGCTGGACTCCCTCTGCCCTCATCCCGGCAGGAGGAGCGCTTCAGGGCGCCCGCCGTGTCTGCCGCCCCCTGCGCAGGGCCACGCCAACCACACCGGCCAGGGCCAGGGTCATCAGACCGCCCACCAGCCCCGCGGTGCTGGTACCGCGATCCACCGCCGGCCAGGCGACCTTCTCCTCGCCTGGCGCCGGGGCGGCACTCTCCGCCACCACCGGAAAACCATAGTCGGGCAGAAAGGCCAGCCGCTTCTGCAGGGTGGCCAACCCGGCCTTGATCCCCGGCTGCTCCGCCGCCGGCAGCTCCTCGCTGCCGGTCACGCCGGCGATGGACCACTCCAGGCCATCGGGCCGGGTGGAGGCGAACCAGGCAAAGAACCCGCCGGTCAACGCCGCGGCCAGGAGCAGGGCGAGGCCAACCCGGCCAATGACCTGACGGCGCCCACTGCTTGCGGTTTCGGCCTGGAGCAGGGTCGGGTCGGCCTGGCGCACGAAATTGACCACCGCCGCGGTGACCATGCCCTCCACCAGGCCGATGGCGAGATGGATGGGCAGCATGAGCAGGACGAAATTCCTGAACGGCAGGGCCGAGATGCCCGAGCCCACCGTCTCCGCCACCACACCCAGGGCGCCCAGTTGCAACCCCGCCACTCCGGCTGCCACCGAGGCAAGGGCAATGCGGCCGGCGGACGGCTTGGCGCCGGCCAGGGGCCGATAGAGGAAGGGATAGGCCACGAAACAGGGAAAGAAGCCCAGGTTGAAGACATTGGCCCCCAGGGCGAGCAGGCCGCCGTCGGCAAAAAAGAGGGCCTGGATCGTGAGCACCGAGGCGATGGTCAGGAAGGCGGCATGGGGGCCGAGGAGAATGGCAAGCAACAGGCCGCCCCCCAGGTGGCCGCTCGATCCGGTGGCCGGGATGGTGAAATTGATCATCTGGGCGGTGAAAACAAAGGCGCCCAGAACCCCCATGAGGGGTATCCGGCTGTCGTCGGCGGCCTTGCGGAGCTGCCGCGAGGAGTACCCGACCGTGACGGCGGTGGCCGCCCACATCATCCCGCCCACTGCCGGCGAAAGCAGTGCATCTGCCATGTGCATGATCCAAACCCTCTTGCGCGTGTTACGATTTTATGGTTGAGTCGCACCATACGCACCAGAGAGTTTCGTGTCAATAAATTTTTTTTCGTAACACTAAGGAGTCTGCCATGACCGACGTGATCCGTTTCGGAATCTCCATGGACCAGCGGTTACTGGAACAATTCGACGAACTCATCGCTCGCAAGGGCTACCAGAACCGCTCGGAGGCGATCCGCGACCTGATCCGCAACGCCCTGGTGGAAGACCAGTGGACCAAGACGGACGAGGAGACCGTGGGCACCGTGACCCTGGTCTACGACCATCACACCCGGGATCTCGCCGACAAGCTCACCGAGCAGCAGCACGACCACCACGACCTGATCATCTCGGCCCTGCATGCCCATCTCGATCACCACAACTGCCTCGAGGTGGTGGTGGTCAAGGGGCGGGCCGACGAGGTGCGCCACATGGCCGATACCCTCATCGGCACCAAGGGGGTCAAACACGGCAAGCTGGTGACCACCACCACCGGCCGCACCCTGGTGTGACCGGATGCGGCAGCTCGACGCGGTTCTTTTCGACCTCGGCCGGCTCGACCGCCTGGCCTACGGCGACACCCCCTTGCACCGGCTCGATCCGCGGGCGAAACTCCTTGCCACCCTCTTCTTTCTGGTCTGCGTGGCGAGCTTCGACCGCTACACCGTGGCCGGCCTGCTCCCCTTCTTCCTCTACCCGGTGGCACTCATCGCCGTGGCCGAGCTGCCGGTGGGCTATCTTCTCAAGAAGGTGCTGGTGGTGGCGCCCTTTGCCCTGCTCATCGGGGCGGCCAATCCCTGGTTCGATTCCGCCCCCATGCTCCGGCTGGGCGGCGTTGCGATTTCGGGCGGCTGGCTCAGTTACGCCTCGCTCCTGCTCCGTTTTCTCCTCACCGTCAGCGCCGCCCTGGCCCTCGTCGCCACCACCGGCTTCCACGGGGTCTGCGTGGCCCTGCGCCGCATCGGCGTTCCGGCGCCGATGACCGTTCAGCTGCTGCTTGCCTACCGCTACCTCTTCGTGCTGATCAGCGAGGGGGCACGCATGGCGCGGGCACGGGCTCTCCGCTCCCCACGTCCGCGCGGCGAAGGGCTGGCCTCCTATGCCCCGCTGGTGGGGAATCTCCTGCTCCGCACGGTCGAACGGGCGCAACGGGTCCACCGGGCCATGCTGGCCCGCGGCTTTAGCGGCGAGCTGCACAGCCGGACCCCGCTCCGTTTCCGCACCCGGGACGCCCTCTTTCTTCTCGGCTGGTCCGCGGCCTTCCTCCTCTTCCGGCTGGTCAATCTGCCGCTGTGGCTGGGCCGAGTGGTGACGGGCTGACGCGGCAGCAGAGCCCCCGGACGCCGCAATGCACATCGTAAGGGAAAACCATGAGTCACCACCTCGTTGAACTGAGCAATCTCAGCTATGCCTACCCCGATGGCACCCAGGCCCTCTCGGCGGTGAGTTTCCGCATCACCCACGGCGAATCCGTGGCCCTGGTCGGCGCCAACGGCGCAGGCAAATCGACCCTGCTCATGCATGTGAACGGCGTGCTGCTGCCGCAGACGGGCGCGGTGCGCGTGGGCGAAACGCCGGTCACCCGCGCCACCCTGCCGGAGATCCGGCGCAGCGTCGGCATGGTCTTCCAGGATGCCGACGACCAGCTCTTCATGCCGACGGTTTTTGAGGATGTCGCCTTTGGCCCGCTCAATCTCGGCTTGCCGGCCGACGAGGTAAAACGGCGGGTGACCGATGCCTTGGCCCGGGTGGGGGCCGCCGGCCTGGAGAAACGGCCGCCGCACCATCTCTCGGGCGGCGAGAAGAGGAACGTGGCCATCGCCACGGTGCTGGCCATGCGGCCCGACGTGCTGGTGATGGACGAGCCGAGCGCCAGCCTCGACCCCCTGGCGCGCAGGCGCCTCATCGAACTGTTGCGCTCCTTCGAGCACACCAAGATCATCGCCACCCACGACCTCGATCTGGTGCTCGATGTCTGCCGGCGGACCATTGTCATGCACAACGGCACCATCACGGCCGATGGCCCGACCAATCAGGTCTTTCAGGATGAGGCCTTGCTGCGCCGCAGCCACCTGGAAAAGCCGCTGCGCATGCAGGCCTGCCCGGTGTGTCAGCGGGTTGAGGCGAGATCGTAGGAGCGGGTTTACCCGCGACCACCAAGATTGGCGCCGCCTTAGAGCCATCGCGGCTGAAGCCGCTCCTACGCCAGAAACTCCACCCGGCCCTGGCCGTTTCCCGGCTCCATGGTCAGCCGCACCAGCTGGGCATTGGCGATCTTGATCGAGCGAAAGGCGCTGATCGGCTGGCCGAGGTGATGGAGCAGCAAGGCCCGGAGCGGGATAAGGTGGCTCACCACCAGCACCGACCTGCCGGCATACTCCTGGGCCATGGCCGCCACCGCCGCCACCACCCGCTGCTGCACGTCGCCAATGCTTTCGCAGCCCGCCACCTGGAACCGCTCCGGCGTATCGAGCCAGGTGGGATATTCCGGCCCGAACCGCTGGCGAATCTCCGCCTTGGTCAGGCCATCCCAGTGGGGAATGGCAATCTCGTCCAGGGCCGGGAGCGTCATCACCGCCACCCCCAGCTTTTCGGCAATGATGCCGGCGGTCTCCCGGGTGCGCCGAAGCGGGCCGGCCACCACGGCGCTGATCCCTGCTCCCCGCAACCGGTCGGCCACCGCCGATGCCTGGGCCTCGCCCTCGGGGTGCAGGGGCTCGTCGGTGCGGCCGGCAAAGCGGTCTTCCTTGTTGGCGGCAGTGATACCGTGACGGACCAAATAGAGG
>JBFLYY010000325.1:0-17571 GCA_040756495.1 Thermodesulfobacteriota bacterium
CACGTTGAGAGAATTAATGAAATTAATAAAAAAGTTATTTGTAATTTTGGTGCAACTCCAGGGTATCAAATGTCACTTACCAATCATGATGCTCTTTTGAAGTACATGCCTACACTAGTTTACACCACCACGCAAATTATGGATTTTTTTGTTGGCATTGTTTATGGAAATGGTAACGAAAATTCTGAAAGTTCAGATGATGCAAAAGGAATATAAAAAAAGTGCTAACAAACGGGTCAACCTGACCGCCGGGAGCAGCGTTTGCGCTAGTCGCGGCAAGTTCAGTGGCGGCGGCAGGTTACCCTTGGCGTTGAACCTGTAGGAAAACTTATCTTCTTATAATTTCGACTGTATTTTGACTTGCTGTCGCTGTGTAATCACCCCCATACTTCGCCGGCCACATCCTGCCCGGCACCTTCGAATCACCCTGAGCCACCTGTCGATCACGGGCTTGGCCTCTCCTTGTTTGACGAGCGAGAAGGTGTCCAGCCGGCCCTGCGCAATCGGGGTTGCTTTTTACGAGGCAATGTTATAACATTGTTGCAACTGGCAGCGGAGGTATGCAGCGATGCGGACAACAGTGCGTAAGGTGGGAAATTCACGCGGGGTGCTGATTCCGGCGGCCTTTCTGGCAGAGTGCAAGGTCGGCGCCGAGATCGAGCTGCGGCAGGAAGGCGGGTGCATCATCATCGAGCCGGTGAAGGCGCCGCGGGCCGGGTGGTTCGATGGCTACCGCGCCAAAAAGGACGCGGATGCCTGGGAGGGCCTGGTCGAAACCCCGGCGGAAGGCGAGGAGTGGCAGTGGTAAGGCGCGGCGAGGTCTATTGGGTGACCCTCGGTCCCACGGTGGGCACGGAGATCAGGAAGACGCGGCCGGCCCTGGTGATTTCGCCCGACGACATGAACGCGGCATTGCCCCGCGTGATCGTGGCGCCGCTGACCATCAAGGGCCAGCCCCTGGGATGCCGGCCCGAGGTGCTCCTGGCCGGCAAGCGGGCCAGGATTCTGCTCGATCAGTTGCGCTGCGTGGACAAGGCGCGGCTGGCCGGCAAGCTGGGCGAGGTCGATCTCGCCCTGTGGCACCCGGTGCTGCTGGAGATGCTGGCCTGAGTTGAGGGGACTGGCCTGGTCCCCCCAAAATCCCTCCCGGATCGATCAGTTCTGCAGACCCTGCGCAATCAGACCCTTTCCTTTTTTCGTTGTTCAACGCTCTTCCATCCTGCTACGCTAACACCCAGAACCCTTCGGTGAACATCAGGCGAGGAGGCAGGAATGGAATTGGCGTGGTGGCAGTGGATTGTGGGCGGCTTGCTCTTGACCCTGGCGGAACTGATGGTTCCGGCCCTGTTCCTCGTCTGGTTCGGCATCGGCGCCATCCTGGTGGGGCTGGTCCTGCTGGTGCTGCCGATCACGCTGGCCGCCCAGTTCACCCTGTGGGCCGTGGCCTCCTGCGCCATGGTCCTGCTCTGGTTCAGGGTGGTGAAGAACCCGGACCGCACCAAGGCCGGCATTGCCAAGGACGCTTTCTTAGGCGAGACCGGCCTCATCACCAAAGAGGTCTCGGAACTCGGCAAGGGCGAGATCCGCTTCCAGAAGCCGATCCTCGGTTCGGAGGTCTGGCCGGTGATTGCCGACGAGTCCATCAAGGCGGGGGAGCGGGCGCAGATTATCGACGTGCTCGGCCAGACCCTCAAGGTTGCCAGGAAATAAGGGGGAACACATGGAACTGACCTTTGTCGCCATCGTCTTTTTCATCTTCGTGGTGGTCACCGTGGCCAACGGCGTGCGCATCGTGCCCCAGGGCGAGGAGTGGGTGGTGGAGCGGCTCGGCAAGTACCGCAACACCATGCTGCCCGGCCTGCACATCATCATCCCCTACATCGACCGGGTCTCCTACAAGGTGCCGACCAAGGATCTGATCCTCGACATCCCGCAGCAGGAGGTGATCACCAAGGACAACGCGGTGCTGATCACCAACGCCATTGCCTTTGTCAAGGTGACCGACACCCAGAACGCGGTCTATGGCGTGACCAGTTTCTCCGATGCGGTGAGCAACGTGATCCAGACCACCCTGCGCGCCATCATCGGCGAGATGGAGCTGGACCAGGCCCTTTCCTCCCGCGAGCAGATCAAGGCGCGGCTCAAGGAGTCGATTTCCGACGATGTGGCCGACTGGGGGCTCACCTTGAAATCGGTGGAGATCCAGGACATCAAGCCCTCGCCCTCTATGCAGCAGTCCATGGAGCGCCAGGCCGCGGCGGAGCGGGAACGCAAGGCCACGGTGACCAAGGCGGAGGGCGACAAGCAGGCCGCGATTTTGGAGGCCGAGGCGCGGCTGGAGGCGGCCAAAAGGGATGCCGAGGCGCAGATCACCCTGGCCCAGGGCGCGGCCGAGGCGATCCGGCAGGTGACCGGCGCCATCCCCGACCGGGAGTTCCCGGCCTACTACCTGCTGGGCGAGAAGTACATCGCCGCCATGCGGGATCTGGCCTCCTCGGGCAACAGCAAGACCGTCGTGCTGCCGGCGGACATCATGCAGACGTTGCAGGGGTTGCTGGGCAAGAAGTAAGGGTTCGGGTGTTTCCGGTGAAGACGCGGAAGGCCCTGGGCGATCCAGGGCCTTCTCCGTTGTAGGCTTCGGGGGTGGCCGCGGCTGTTACCTGTTGAACTCCCAGTTCAGATCCTCGATGGCGTCCATGACCATGCTGGTGCCCACGGCGATGAGCAGGACGTCCTTGGCCACGCGCACAAAACGTTGCCCTGCCGGCGGTTTTCCCAGCTTGATGACGACGGTGTCGGGCAGATCGAAGATGACCACGTCCCCGGGCAGCGGCTTGCCGATGGCCCATTTCCTGGCCTGGCCCGGGGGCAGGCAGCCGTTCTTTTTCTTGGCCAGCCCCGGCGGGCAGCCGCCCTTTCTGAACTCGCCGGCGAAATAGTCGTGGAGAGCGGAGCGGTGCTGCTCCGTGAAGTAGCGATGTTTTCCTTTGCCAGTCGAATCGCCGTGGTTCGGCCCGTAGCCGTCCGGCTTCCCGTGTTCCCCGTGCCCTTTGTCGCTGTTTTCTTTTTCCCCCTGTTTTTCGTGCATCTCCTTCTTGTTGCCGGCCCAGGGCGGCTTTTCGGCCAGGGCCGGATGTGCCGCGAGGATTCCGGCGGCGATGATGGCCAGTGCCATGCGCATCCGCGAAGAAAAGTAGTGCATGATCCCCTCCTGTTGTGTGGGCAATATCACCCGGTTGGGGTGGATTTCCCCGCGGGTCACGACCGACCGGGAAGATTTGTGAGAGCAGACCTATGATAGCCGCGTCCCAACCGCGGCGTCAACCCGCTCCGGCACGGGGAAAAGGGCTGGAGAGGCGCAGCCGGGCAGGCGTTATCCGGCCAGCGCCTCCCGGGCCTTGAAGGCAAGATCCCGCAGGGAGAAGGGCTTCTGGAGGAAGTGGATTCCCTCGGCGAGCACCCCGTGCGTGTCGATGACGTTGGCCGGATAGCCGGAGATGAAGAGGCATTTCAGCTCCAGCCGCATCTGCCGCAACCGCTCCGCCAGCTCCTTGCCGTTCATGGTCGGCATGACGACGTCGGTGATCAGCAGGTGGATGGTCTCCCCGGAGTTCTCCACCAGCCGGATCGCCTCCTCCGGCATGGCGGCGGTCAGCACCCGGTATCCCAGCCGTTCCAGAAACTGTCTGCCGAGATTGAGGATGCTCCCTTCGTCTTCGACAAAGAGCACGGTTTCCGTACCCCGCGGCAGGGGCTCCTCTTCCGTCTGGCGCGAGGTACCGGCCTCGTGCCGCTCGACGAAGCGGGGCAGATGGATGCGGAAGCTCGTGCCCCGGCCCGGCGCGCTCGTCACCTCGATGGCGCCGTTGTTCTGCTTGACGATGCCATAGACGGTGGCCAGGCCGAGCCCGGTCCCCTTGCCATCCTCCTTGGTGGTGAAGAAGGGCTCGAAGATGTGTTCGAGCACCTCCGGTCCCATGCCGCTGCCGTTGTCGCGCATCTCGATGGTCACGTACTCGCCGGGGGCGACCCCCTGCTGGCCGGCGCAGTCCGCCTCGCTGAGCACGGTATTGGCGGTCTCGATGGCGATGGTGCCCACTCCGGCGATGGCGTCGCGGGCGTTGACCGCCAGGTTGGCCAGCAGCTGGTCGATCTGGGTGGGGTCGATCCTGACCTGCCACAGGCCGGAGCCCGGCCCCCAGGCCAGGTCGATATCCTCGCCGATCAGGCGCCGCAGCATCTTGAGCGTGCCTTCGACGGTGTCGTTGATGTCCAGCACCACCGGATGGATCGCCTGTTTGCGGGCAAAGGTCAAGAGCTGGCGGGTGAGCACCGCCGAACGGCTGGCGGCAGCGTGGATCTCCAGCAGGCCGGCATGGTGCGGATTTTCGGCCGGGGTCTCCCGGAGCGCGATTTCCGTGTAGCCGCTGATCACCATGAGCATGTTGTTGAAGTCGTGCGCCACGCCGCCGGCCAGCCGCCCGATCGATTCCAGCTTCTGCGCGTGGTGCAGCTGGTTTTCCAGGGTCTTCCGGCTGGTGATGTCCTGGAGCGCCCCGCGCACCCTTACCACCCGGCCGTTCTCCATCTCCGGCCGTCCCATGGTGCGCACCCATCTGCGTTTGCCCCTGGCGGTAATCAGCTCCAGTTCGAGATCGTAAGGGGTGCCCTGTTCGCTGGCCGCCTGCACCGCCGCCGCGATTTTCTCCCGGCTCTCGCCCGGCGCATAGAAGCCGATGCCGTATTGCACGGTCGTCTCCCGGGCGGGGTCCACCTCGTGAATGCGCGCCACCTCCTCGGTCCAGCTTCCCCGGCCCGTGGCCGGATCGAAACTCCAGCCGCCGATGTGGGCCATGGCGCTCACGTCCCGCAGCAACTCGTCGCGCGCGCGCAACGCCTCTTCGGCCTTGCAGGCGGCGGTGATGTCGCGGGCAATGCCCAAGACCCCGATGAGCTGCCCCTGGGAGTCGTACATGGGGGTCTTGATGGTTTCGAGCGTCTCCCGGTGGCCGTCAACGGCATAGGTCACCTCTTCCTGGTTGACCGAAGGGCCGCCTTTGGCAATGGCCTCGTTGTCCTTCTGGCGGAAAAAGTCGGCCAGTTCCCGCGTCACGAAGTCGTAATCGGTTTTGCCGACTATTTCCGCCTCGCTGGCGCCGAAGAAGCGTTCGAACCTGGGGTTGCAGGCGAGGTAAACGCCGTCCTGGTCCTTCAACCATACCAGGTCCGGGAGGGTCTGGATGATGGTCTTGAGAAAGCCGCGTTCCTGTTGCAGGGCCTTTTCCGCCTGCCTCCTCCTGGTGTCGTCGCGAAAGACCAGCACCACTCCGAGCAGGGTCTTGTCGTTCAGCCGGATGGGGGCGCCGCTGTCCACCACCGGCAACTCCCGGCCATCGCGGCGGATGAGCAGCGTATGGTTGGCGAGGCCCACCGCATTGCCGGTGGTCAGCACCGTGTGGACCGGATCGTCGATCGGCTGCCGGTTTTTCTCGTCGATCACCCGGAAGACCGCGGAGAGCGGCTGGCCTTTGGCCTCCCGGCAGCTCCAGCCGGTGAGCCGTTCCGCCTCGGGGTTGAGGAAGGTGACAATGCCGCGGGTATCGGTGGCGATGACCCCGTCGCCGATGCTGGCCAGGGTCACGGCCTGGAGTTGGCGGTCCGCCTCGGTCTGCCGCCGGGAGCGGTGCAGCACCTCGGCAAGCACGCTGACCAGTACCCCGTCGGCCACCAGGAAACCCCACTGGAAGAGATCGTGGCCAGCGGCGATGTGGAAGCTGCCGGACGGCGGGGTGCAGTATGCGGCCCCGAGGGCGGCGATTGCGGTGGCCACCAGGCCGGGGCCGAGGCCGCCCGCCGTGGCGGAAAGGATGACGGGGAACATGAAGAGGATCAGGAGGGGCCGCTCGGGGAACGGAACCGCGATGCCGGAACGCACCAGCAGCATGGCCGCGCTGGCCAGCACGGCGAAGAGATAGATCCAGCCCTTCCCCCTGGTCGAGAGCGCCAGCAGCGCCTCCAGGCGCGGTGCCGCCGGTTCGGTACCGCCCTTGCCCGGCACCCCCCGCAGGGCCGCAAGGAGCAGCAGGGTGGTCACCGTCACGAAGAAGAGGCCCTTGGCGGTGGAAAGCCAGTTGACCTCCGCGAGGTTGACCAGCCCCACCAGCAGGCGGTCGGAAAGGAAGATCCACAGCGTGGCAAAAAGGGCGTAGCCGGCGGTGGCCCGCAGGATATAGCGCCGGCGTCCGCCGTTGCCGGGGCGGCGCTGCGGGGAGAGGTCGTTTCCGGAAGGGAGGTCGTTCATGGCGATTCCTTGTGCGCAACCGCATGCGCTGACTTCGGCTCGCGGCGGCGGGAAGGGTGGCCGCGCCTTTCCCGCTTGCTGTCCTGAACCGTAACAAAAACATTGTACAGATTTTCGGCAAAAAAGGGGAGCAGGGAGTATCGGTTGGGAAGGGCGGCAGGTGGCCGGAAGAAGAGGGAGGGGTGCCGGGAAGCACCCCTCCGTGGGACAGGGAAAGAATGAGGAAACCCTCTCAAAAGACCCGGAAAGACTTGGGGGAATTTCCCGGGAACCGAGAGATCAGGTGGTACTGCCGCAATGGCTCACCAGCACCGGGCAGCAGCCGAGACCGATGACGTGCTCGGTGACGCTGCCCATGAGGAGCCGGGAAAGCCCTTTGCGGCCATGGGAACTCATGACGATCAGGGAGGCATCGATCTCCGCCGCCAGGGCCAGAATGGCCTCGGCCGGTTCGCCCTCCCGCACCGCCGTTTCGAGGGAGACTCCTTCCGCGGCGGCCTGTTGCTGGATCTCCTGCAGCAACCCCTTGGCGTGCCGGATCAGGGCATTGACCGCCTCCGGCGCCAGGGCGGAGATCTCGTCGTTGGTGTAGGCCACCGAGGCCGCGGTGAGCCGGACGTTTCTCTCCCTGGCGATGCCGATCGCCTTGGCCACGGCAGACTCGCTGCAGGCGGAGCCATCGGTGGCGAGCAGCACGTGGCGCCAGTCGATGGCGGCCGTGGCCGGCACCACCAGCACATCCTTGGGGGTGTGGCCGATGACCCGGGCGGTGACGCTGCCCATGAGGCCCCGGTCGAGATGAGTCAGCCCCCGGCGGCCCATGACGATGAGGTCGCAGTTCTCGTCCTCGGCCACATGGACGATGCGCTCGTAGGGCTCGCCCTGGGCCATGTTGGTCAGCGCCTGGACGTCCGCCGCGTCGGCGATCGCCCTGGCCTCGCTGAGCAGGGTCTGGCCCGGACCGGAGATCGTCTCCCCGATCCGGCTCACCCCGATCAATTCCAGATCGCCCTCGTAGGTCGGCAAGACGGCAAGAACCTTGATCCAGCTCTTGTCCGCCTTGGCCAGACGGCACGCCTCGGTCAGGGCATTCCTGGCCGAAGGCGAGCCGTCGTAGGCCACGAGGATCTTGCGGTACTTCGCCATTACTTGCGGGCTTCGGCCAGGGCGCGCGCTTCTTCGGCGCGGTGGCTCATCATGCCCTTGAACATGGCGGCGGAGATGATGACGCCGGCGGTGCCCAGGGCGGCCACCAGGGCCCAGAAGCTGACCCCTTCCAGCAGGGCCGCGGTGGCGGGCGTCAGTTCCTGGGCCCAGCCCAGGTCGGCCAGGTAGCCGGGGATCTTGGCGCCGCGGCTGATTGCCACGATGAGCATGACCGAGCCCATGACGATCTTGATGATGTAGTCCTTCACGTAGGTGGTGCCCAGGGCGCCGAGCTGCACGCCGATGAGCGAGGTGGAGAGGATCAGCAGGGTGAGGCGGATGTCGATGAGGCCGGAAAGACCCCACTGGACCGAGCCCCAGAAACCCATGACAAAGGCGATGACCAGCTCGGTGGCGCTGGCCACCACGGCGGAGGCGCCGATGACGTACATCATGCCGGGCACGCCGATGAAGCCGCCCACCGCGATGGTGGCAGCGAGGATGCCGGTGAGAAGGCCGACCGGCACGGTGACCCAGGCGGAGATCCGCACGTTGGCGGTCTTGAAGTGCATCATCGGCGGGATGTTGATCTTCTGCATGGCGAGAGCCAGCTTGCCGATCTCATGGCCGGTGGAGTCCTTCTTCTTGGCGAGCTTCTGGGCATCCCGGAAGACGTAGGCGCCGACCAGAACCAGGGTGAGGACGAAGACCACGGAGACGTAGAGGTTGGAGCCGGCGTTGCCCCAGGCATGGAGGATCGCCTTCTGGATCTGGATGCCGATCTGCACGCCGATGATGGCGGTACAGGCCATGACGATGCCCAGCTTGAGGTCGGCCTGGCCGTATTTATAGCGCTTGTAGGCGCCGACCATGGCCTTGGGGAACTTGTGGCACATGTTGCTCGCCACCGCCACCGCGCCCGGCACGCCCAGCGACATCATGGCCGGGGTGAGGACGAAGGCGCCGCCCGAACCGATGAAGCCGGAGAGCAGGCCGCCGATGAGGCCGATGACCATGAGCGAGATCACGGTCTTCATGCTCATGTCGAGGAACATCCGGTCGGCGCTCTTGGCTACGCCTTCGCCGGCATTCTTGTCCAGGTTGATCATGACCTTGGTGTTCGTGGGCAGATCCTTGGCCTCCATCTTCTCGCCGAAGGTGAAGGTGAAGACCTGCTGGTCGGAATCGCGGACAAAGGTGAAGGTGCGGTTCGTCTCGTCCACCTGGGTAATGATACCCTTGAGCATATCCTTGTCCGGGCCGGCGCCGCCGGCTGCCGAGGCAGGGGCGGCCGCCAGCGGCATCATGAGAAGGGCGGCCAGAATCAACATCAGTAACTTTTTCATTGCGATTTCGCTCCTTGCAATCGTTTCGGGGTGTCGTTGGGGAAAGGGGATTACTTCTTCTTGGCTTCAAGGCCGAGGCAGCTCAAGAGATCGCTGCCGAACGGGCCGTGGACGAAGGAGAAGAAGAAGGCGGCCAGAACCGGGAAGAGCGTGTAGATGCCGCCCTTGGTGAAGGTGTCCATGACCCACGCCTCGTTGGTGAAGAGCAGGACATAGGCCGACAGCGAGACGATGCCGAGAACGAAGGTCTTGGCATAGGGTTTCTTCGGGGCCGCCGCGGGCATCTTGTTCTTGCCGGCGTTGCTGCCGTCCAGCATCTCCTTGGCGCCCTTGTGGTCGCCGGCCTCGGCAAAGGCCACCGCGGCCATGTTCTTGTCGAAAGTTGTCATTTCCATTGCTCCTGTTTTTCCTCCTGGTTGAAAAGTACGTCGTGCAGAGTAACGAAAGCTTCACGCCGGCTGCGGTTCTTTGAACAGCACCACCGGACATTGAAAGCGGGCCAACAGATGGGAATCGGGCTGTTTTTTTCCCCGGCGCCCGGCGGGGTTGCTCATGCCAAGGACGATGAGCATGATGTCGCGCCGTCCAGCGGCGTAACGGATGATCTCTTCCTCCAGTGCCCTGGCGCCGACCACGTATTCGTAGGGAATGCCGAGGGTCCGGAACCGTTCCTTGAGCCGGGCCAGTTTGGCGGCATGGCCGGTTGGGGCCTCGTCGCCGGCCCCGGCCTGGTTGGGCAGCACGTGGAGGATCTCCAGGCGGGCGCCGAGGCGCTTGCACACCTCGATGGCGTGGCTGAAGACCTTGGGCGGAATCTCCATGGCATTGGTGCCGAGCAGCACCTTCTTGCGGGCGGTCTTGGCCGAGGCGAGATACTCGCCCGCGGTCTCGTGCTCGCCGGCCTCGGCAAAGGCCGCGGCCGTCATGGTGTCTTCAAAGATCTTGAAGAGGTTTGCCATGGTGGTGCTCCGGCTGCGGGGCAACTGGTCTTTTAGTTGCGCTCCTTGGTGGCGGCATGGGCAAGGTCGGTGGCCTTGCCGGCGCGGGCCTTGGCCGCCGGGGTGGCGGCCGGGCTGCATTCGGCCGGGTCGACGTTGGCCTCGGCAAAGGTGATGGCGATCATCAGTCGGTCAAAGAAGTTGAGTGCGCTCTTCATGGCGGTGCTCCTATGCGATGGTGGTTGTCGTCCTGTTTCCGAATCACACACATGTGTTGTCGCCCCCTGGAAAAGCAACAGCCGTGCCATGAGGAAAATGTAAGCAATAACGAGATGTTATCGTTGTGTCCCGCTTTGCAACTCATGTTGCATATTGCAACAAAAGAGTGGACTTCTTGGAAAAAGGGCGGTATGGTGGGGAAAAAGGTGAGGTGTTGCATCTGGAAACGGTCGTTGCGTATTGCAACGCACAGGGGACGATGGGTGCCACCCCTGGTGGCGGGGGAAGAACATGCAGCTTGCGGAACTGAGCATCAGGAAAAAGATCACCCACGGCTCGGCCCTGTTGCTGCTGCTGGTGGTCTGCTCCGCCCTGATGAACTACGGCATCGTCTTGCAGGTGGAGCGCAAGGTCGCCCTGGTGGAGGTGATCGACGACTTTCTGAACACCACCCTGGAGTTGCGGCGCTACGAAAAGAACTACTTCCTCTATGGCCAGGAGAAGGATTTCGACGACACCCTCTTCTACTGGCAGAAACTCAACGCCCTCTTCGACGGCAATGCCCGGGAACTCGGCCAGTTGGTGCCGTACAAGCGTCTGCAGGGCATCCGGCAGACGATGCAGAGCTACCAGGAGGGCATGCAGATGCTCCGCGCCCTCCAGCAGCGCGGCGAGCCGCACAACCCCAACCTTTACGCCAAGCTACAGGAAGAGGTGCGGCAGAACGGCAAGCTGCTCACCGAGTTCGCCGAGGCGACCTCTCTGGCCGAGCGGGCTGCCATCAAGGGACTGCTCTACACCACCCGTTCCATCCTCATCGCCTCCGCCCTGGCCCTGGTGGTGATCTCGGTGGTCATGGCCACGGTGCTGGGCCGCAAGCTCGTGGGCTCGTTGCGCCTGCTCGAGGGATACACCAAGAAGGTGGCCCACGGCGAGATGCTCGACCCGCCCGCCTACGCGGTGGAGGAGGAGATCAACACCCTCTTCCGCGCCTTCCAGCGGATGAATCTGGAACTCCAGACCCGGCAGCGCCAGCTGGTGCAGTCGGAAAAGCTCGCGGCCCTGGGGACGCTCCTGGCCGGAGTGGCCCATGAACTCAACAACCCCCTTTCCAACATCTCCACCTCCGCCCAGATCCTGGGCGAGGAGATCGAGTCCGGCGAGCTTGGCTTCAAGAGGAACCTCATCGGCCAGATCGAGGCCCAGACCGACAAGGCGCGGGACATCGTGCGCAACCTGCTGGAGTTCTCGCGGGTCAAGGAATTCCGCCGGGAGCCGGTCGGCCTGCGTTTCCTGGTGGAGGAGACCGTGCGCCTGCTGCGGGGGCAGGTGCCGAGCGAGGTGGCGGTGGTGGTGGAGGTGCCGGACGACATCGTCATCGTGGCGGACAAGCAGCGGATGCAGCAGGTCTTCCTGAACCTGATCAAGAATGCCCTGGATGCCCTGGGCAGCACGGGCCACGTCTGGATCAACGCCCAACGCACCACGGCCCCCGGCGAGCCGCTCCTCGAGATCGTGGTGGAGGACGACGGCCCCGGCATCGCCCCCGAGGTGGTGAAGAAGATCTTCGATCCCTTTTTCACCACCAAGGACGTGGGCAAGGGGTCGGGTCTGGGCCTCTTCGTGGTCTACGACATCATTGAATCCCATGGGGGGCACATCTCGGTGGACAGCCGGCTCGGCAACGGCACCTCCTTCGTGATCTGGCTCCCGGACGAACAGAAGGAAACGGCATGAGCGAGACGCAACGGATTCTGGTGGTGGACGACGAGGAGGTGGCCCTCACCAACCTGGTCTATGTCTTGAAAAAGGAGGGCTACGAGGTGACCGGCACCCAGAGCGGGCCGGATGCCCTGAAGTTGCTGGCCAAACAGGACTACGACCTGGTGCTGACCGACCTCAAGATGGAGAAGGTCGATGGCATGGGGGTGCTCAGCCGGGCCAAGGAACTCCATCCCGACACCGAGGTGGTCATGATTACCGGCTACGCCACGGTGGACTCGGCCATCGAGGCGATGAAGGCCGGGGCCTACCACTACATCGCCAAGCCCTACAAGCTCGACGAGGTGCGCAAGGTGGTGCGGGAGGCCCTGGAAAAGACCGCGCTCAAGCGCGAGAACCAGCGGCTCAAGGAGCATTTGAAGGCCTTTCAGGGCGGGGTGCGCCTCATCACCAAGAACGCCAGGATGGGGAAACTGCTGGAGATGGCGACCCAGGTGGCGGCCACCGAGAGCAACGTGGTGCTCTGCGGCGAGTCGGGCACCGGCAAGGAGTTGCTCGCCCGCTATATCCACCAGGCAAGCCCGCGCAAGGATGGGCCGCTCCTGTCCATCAACTGCGGCGCCTTCAGCGAGGAGCTGCTGAGCAACGAACTCTTCGGCCACGAAAAGGGGGCCTTCACCGGCGCGGACACGGTGAAGAAGGGGCTCATCGAGATGGCCAACGGCGGCACCCTCTTCCTCGACGAGATCACCGAGATGGCCCTGCCCATGCAGGTCAAGCTCCTGCGCGCCATCCAGGAGCGGGAGGTGCTGCGGGTCGGCGGCACCAGAACCATGAAGATCGACGTGCGCTTCATCGCCGCCACCAACCGCAACCTGCAGGAGGAGGTGCGCCAGGGCCACTTCCGCCAGGATCTCTACTTCCGCATCAACGTCGTCTCGCTCACCCTGCCGCCGCTGGCCGAGCGCAAGGACGACATCCCCCTGCTGGTCCAGCACTTTCTCAACAAGTATGCCGTGCAGACCGGGCGCAAGATCGAGGGGCTTTCCGCCGAGGCGCTGGCGATCCTGATGCGCTACGATTTCCCCGGCAACGTGCGCGAGCTGGAGAACATCATCGAGCGGGGGGTGGCCCTGGCCACGGGGCCGCTCATCGAGGCGGCCCAGCTGCCCGACGACCTGCGGGGCCTCTCGCTCAAGACCTTCCGCCGCCGCGACGACGGCGAGGTGCCCACCCTGGAGGAGCAGGAGAAGGCCTACATCCAGTGGGTGCTGGCTGAGGCCGCCGGCAACCGCACCATGGCCGCGAAAATCCTGGGTATCGACCGGGTCTCCCTCTGGCGCAAACTCAAGAAGTACGGCCTGGAAGAGTAGGGGCGGTTGTTCACGTCATTTTCAGGAGTTCCCCGCCGTTCGGGGTTGGTAGCTTTTGCCAGCCCTTTCTTGTTGAGCCAGTGTAAGCCGATCAGCGTGTTGAACCATTTGCCCGGTCCGGTGCGTGCCGTGGCGCAAGGCCGCGACTCCCCCGGGCGATGTTGCGGGGGATAGGTGCATTTTGCGACCAAGGGCGTGCCGTATGGTCGCATGGTTGCGGCAGTTTACGCGATTCGCGGTGCGTTTTATTTTGTTTTCTTGTTGATATTATGTGATATTTTTACGAGAACCGCGTTGGCACACATGATGCAACCAATACACACGGAAACAGGAGAAGGCGAGGAGGCTTGATCCCGAAGACAACGGCGACGGTATACCGACGGAACTCGATGGCTGGAACTGGCATGATGTGATGTCGGCGAGCCAGCTGCCCACCAAGGGAGAAAACGCGATGCGGGAAGATTCTGTAAGGTATTTGCTGAACGCGACCGAAGACGAAGGCCTGCACGGAGAGAGCATTGGGGCGGACAGCATTCTGGAGAGCATTTCGGATGGTGTGTTTACCATCGATATGGCGGGCCGTATCCGCTATCTCAACCGGGCAGTGGAAATGATTACCGGCATATCGCGCCAGGAGGCGGTTGGCAAGGTGTGCAGCCAGGTCTTCCGCTCCAGCCTGTGCGAGGGTAATTGCGCCCTGCGGCAGACCATGGCCACTGGTGTTCCGGTCATCAATCGCCCCGCTTACATTTGCAACGCGGCGGGAGAACAGATACCGATCAGTGTTTCCGCCGCGCTGCTGCGCAACAGCAAACATGAGGTGGTCGGCGCCGCCGAGACCTTTCGGGATCTGCGCCTGGTGGACGAACTGGTCAGGGAGCCGGAGGGCCGCTGCCAGATCGGCGACCTGGTCACCAAGAGTGTCCTGATGCGGAAAATCCTTGATATCCTGCCCCAAGTCGCCGCCAGTGACAGCACCGTCCTGATCCAGGGAGAAACCGGCACCGGCAAGGAGTTGCTGGCCCGGGCCATTCATACCTTGAGCAGCCGCAGCGCCAAGCCCATGGTGGCCCTGAACTGCTGCGCCTTGCCCGATACCCTGCTGGAGTCGGAGTTGTTTGGATACAAAAACGGCGCGTTCACTGGTGCCAACAAAGACAAAATCGGCCGCTTTGCCCTGGCCGAGGGCGGGATCCTTTTCCTGGACGAGATCGGTGAAATCAGCCCGGCCTTGCAGGTCAAATTGCTGCGGGTGTTGCAGGAAAGAAGCTATGAACCGCTGGGCGGGGTGCATCCGGTCGCTACCGATGTGCGCATCATCGCCGCCGCCAACAAGAGCCTCTCCGCCCTGGTGGAGGAAGGGAGTTTTCGCCAGGATCTCTACTACCGGATCAATGTGGTGTGTATCGACCTGCCGCCGTTACGCCGAAGGAAGGAAGATATCCCCCTGCTGGTCGACCATTTCATCGCCAGGTTCAACCGGCGGCAGCGCAAGGCGGTTCAGGGGGTCAGCCAGGAAACCATGGGGCTGCTGATGGCGCATGATTTTCCAGGCAATTGCCGCGAGCTGGAAAACATTATCGAACATGCCTTTGTTCTCTGTTCCAGTGGCTATATCACGCCGGACACGTTGCCCCATGAGCTTGCCGGAGAGCGTGGCGAACGCCAGGCGGCGCATCCGAATGGCAGCTTCGGCGTGGTTGCGCCGCGGGAACGGGGAGATATGGAAGGCGCCGTGCATGCCGTAGAGTCGCAGGCGATTCTGGCGGCGCTGAAACGGAACAACTATAACCGGGTCGCGGCCGCCCGCGAACTCGGCATCCATAAGAGCACCCTCTTCCGGAAGATGAAGCATCTCGACATTCCCCTGCCGCTTGTTGACGGTCGTTGTCGCCAGCCCCCCTCTTCTGCCTGGGCGGAGAAAGGTTGATCCTCTCCGTGTGGTAGTCTCTCTGTTGTGATTGGAAAGCTCTGGAGAACTGGCGGTGGTGTCGCTGCGGTGCGGCGTGGGCGCGTGAAGGCGGCCAGCGCGGCGATTGCTTGCCACCTTGCGATGGCACAAGCAATCGCCGCTTCCGGCTGGTTGCTTATCCGACGATTCTGCGCGTTTTGTAGTCTTGGGGAACGGCGGCGCCCGCGGCCCACTTCACATCGAGATTGTGACCGGTGAGACCGTAGTAAACCCCCCAGATAAGGCCATTGGTGATATTGATCGCGGAAAGCTCGGAAGCCGTGAGGGCGATGCCAGGATCCTGCAAGCCGACTCCCACCACGAGGAAATAGCCCAGTGAGCCATGGATAAGGTTCAGGACCAGGCCGATGAACCCGATTAATTTACCCACCAGGGGAACATGGGTGTAGCGCAACATGGCAAGACTGATGGGGGCAATGACCAGGCCGTAGCTTATGCCGGTCAATCGCCATTTGAGGTCGGGCTTGTTTTGCGCCGCCCAATGGTAACAGACAACCGGTAGTGCGACCAGCAAGAGGAGCAGTTGCGTCATGGCATTCCCTCCCTTCGATAGAAGTTATTCTTTGAGGGCGTTTCCTTCCTGCCGGAGTAGCGGACCGGTTGCGGGAAGAGGCGGCGCCCCGTGATTTTTCGTTGCCGTCTGGTTTGCCGGCGCAGTGAGCGCCATTGGGTAATGGCGTGTTCGCCTCCTTAGTGGTGCGCGGTTTCTCCCGGGTGTTCCTCGTGGCCGGTGATCATGGCTTTGAAGTGGGCCAGGGGGGTATGGCCGAGGGTGGCCAGGTAGCAGTGCACCAGGAGAAAAGCCGAGAAGAAAAAGAAGAAGAAAACATGGATGGTGGCGACGACCCGGATGCCGCCGAGCAGTCCGATATAGTTTTCAAATCCCTTTATCTTCCAGAGGAAAAAGCCGGAAGCTATCTGTGCCGGCAACAGGAGGAACATGATGGAGAGATAGGCATTCTGCTGGAGCGGATTGAATTTGTTTTCCGGGGACATGACGTGGGGGTTGGCCTCCCCGCGAAAAAGGCCGTGGCCGTAAAAACGCACCTGCTTGACCGCTTCGGCCGAAAAGCCGCGGAGATCGGGGAAATAGATCTTTATCCGGCCCTCGCTGAAATAATAGAAAAGCCAGATCAGATAGTCGGCAAGCAGAAGTAACCCGGCAGTATTGTGCAGCGAAACCGCGCGTTCCAGGGAGAGAAAGGAAAGAGATTCGGCGAACCTGATCCGCAGTCCCGTGAGGATAAGCACCAGGAAGCAGGCGGCATTGATCCAGTGCCAGAGGCGGACAGGCGCCGGATGGACATGGATGCGTTCGTCAGTGCTCATGGGAAACCTCCTCGGTCGTCGATAGTGCCGCGGGGCGGGTGGCGCGTCTGCGGGTCGGGATGGTGGCGATCCGGGCGGTCAGGTGGCACACCACGACCAGGACTGCGCCGGCCAGCAAGGCGATACCCAGCTTGTCCAGGGCGCGGATACGGGTTCCGGCCATGGCATAGAGTCGCAGGTGATAGCTTTCCAGCACGAGTCGATCCACCTCGTAATGATCTACGGAGCCATCGTCCCTGGGGAGCACAATGCTGACGTCATTGAAAAAAGGGGAGATGGCGGAGTGGCATTTTTCGCAGCTCCTTTCGGGCGGACGGGAATTTATTTGGTGTACGGCTGGCTCTGGTTGCGCGACCAGTTCCGCGTGAAAGGCGATGTGCACCCCCCTCTGCCGGAGCATCAGCACCAGGGTGTCGAGTTCGTCGCTGTTGATGACGCCGTTGCGGTCGGTATCCACCAAGGGCAGGAAGCCGGCGTAGTCAACATGCAGCAGGTCGATTACCTCTTTGCTGGTAAGGAATTGGTTGCTCAGCAGGTCGAAGAACGTGAGGTGAATCTGGTGAGCCACTCCTGGCGCATGGCATGCCGAGCATTCCACCAGGCTGAAATGGGCGTCCTTCTGCGGCAGCCAATCGTGGGTGCGATAGGGATTGTGGCACCGGAGGCACATGGCGTTGTGTTTTTCGCCGGCCGGCGAACTCCCTTTACGGGTGGCGTAGTGCTGATCGTGGCAGGCGTGGCAGTGCATGATGAAACCCTTGCCGCGCGCTTTGCTGTGAATGCTGTCCTGGAAGGCTTCTTCCTCGGCGGGGTGGCAGGTGGCGCAAGAGACCGGGGTCATTGGCTTGGCGTGGGGGATCGGCTGCCGGTAGTCAAGTTGTCTGATGGCGGCGTGGCAATCAACGCAGGTAATGCCGTTCAGATTGTGGGCTGAATGTTCAAACCTGTCGGCATTAATGTATACAGTTCTTTTGTCTGCATTTCTCTCGTCTGTGGAGGAAAATAGACCAGCATGGCATTGCATGCATTCTTCATTTGGCACAGCATAACAGAATGATGCGTAAGAAAATAAGAAAATTGACGAAAGCATAAATGAATACAGTAGCGGCTTTATTTTTTTGTTCATTTGTTTCGTCTCTCTTGCAATGTTATAATATATAAATGGCCATAATATATCTTTTGTGATGCTGTGCTGCATACGATGGCAACTTGCATAGCATATCGT